>JAISKQ010000253.1 GCA_031260865.1 Prevotella sp. | reverse complement strand
TTTAGCCTTTAAGCCCGTGGCGGGTCGGCCTATGAAGTGGGCGTTAAAGCGTTTTTGCTTCCTTTTGCGGCTTTGGGCAAAAGGAAGGCAAGCAATCTGTGATTGCGCGCAGGAAAAATAGCCGACAAAAAAGAACCAATAAAATTCAAACAGTTTCTTTAACCGCTATTGAAAAAAGAATACCTTTGTCTTTTGATTATGAAAGAATACCGCCTGACAGATTGGTTACCGACCACCAAGAAAGAAGTTGAATTGAGAGGATGGGATGAACTTGACGTTATCCTGTTTTCCGGCGACGCGTACATCGACCATCCGTCTTTCGGCGCCGCTGTAATCGGACGTTTACTCGAAGCCGAAGGCTTGAAGGTAGCGATTATCCCTCAACCCAACTGGCGGGACGACCTGCGTGATTTCAAAAAGTTGGGTAAGCCACGTTTGTTCTTTGGCGTAACCGCCGGAGCGATGGATTCCATGATAAATCATTATACCGCCAACAAGCGGCTTCGGTCTGATGATGCCTACACTCCCGATGGAAGGGCGGATATGCGCCCCGACAGACCTTCAATAGTCTATACCAATATCCTGAAAGACCTGTTCCCGGATGTTCCGGTGGTTTTGGGCGGAATAGAGGCGTCGTTGCGTCGCGTGACACATTATGATTATTGGGACGATAAACTTCGCCAATCGATACTGATAGATTCTAAGGCTGATTTATTGGTGTATGGCATGGGCGAATTACCTCTCAAAGAGATTGTCTCTAATCTGAAAAATGGCAAATCTTTCGATGAATTGATGGATATTCCTCAAACGGCTTATGTAAATGGAAGCCTGATAAGAGGCGATGAGGATATTTACCTCTTTTCGCACGAGGAGTGTTTAGCCGACAAACTTAAACAAGCAAAAAACTTCAGGGTTGTAGAAGAGCAATCGAATATGACAAACGCATCCCGTATTATTCAGGTATCAGGAGACCAAACTGTCATTATCAATCCGCCCTATCCACCCATGTCCGAAAAAGAAATAGACCGGTCTTTCGATTTGCCATACACGCGTCTCCCTCATCCCAAATATAAAGGAAAAATGATTCCGGCCTTTGAGATGATAAAGTTTTCCGTGAATATGCATCGGGGATGCTTTGGCGGATGCGCTTTTTGTACAATATCGGCGCATCAGGGGAAATTTATCGCCTCGCGGTCTAAAGACTCTATCCTGAAAGAAGTGAAGCAAATTACCGAAATGCCCGGATTTAAGGGCTATTTGAGCGATTTGGGAGGCCCTTCGGCGAATATGTACAAGATGAGAGGGAAAGACGTGAGTATCTGTGAAAAGTGCAGGCGACCATCATGTATCCATCCCAAAATATGTAAGAACCTGAATGTCGATCATTCTCACCTTCTGGATATTTATAAAGCGGTGGATAAAATGCCCCGGATTAAAAAATCATTCATCGGTAGCGGGATACGCTACGATATGCTTCTTCACCGGAATGCGGACGACAAGCTGAATAAAATATCCGACGAATATACAAAGGAGCTTATCCTGAATCATGTGTCGGGTCGGTTGAAAGTCGCGCCGGAACACACGTCCGACAAAGTTCTCGGACACATGAGGAAACCCGGATTTGATCAATTTTATACCTTCAAAAAGGTCTTTGATAAGATAAATACCGATGCGGGATTAAAGCAGCAACTTATTCCTTATTTCATATCGTCCCATCCCGGATGTACGGAAATCGACATGGCGGAACTGGCAGTCGCCACGAAACCCCTTGGCTTTAAATTGGAGCAGATTCAGGATTTCACGCCTTCGCCGATGACGGTTGCCACGGAGATATATTATACAGGCTATCATCCTTATACCTTGGAAAAAGTATATACCGCGCGTACAAAAGAGCAAAAGTTGGCTCAACGTCAATTCTTCTTTTGGTATGATAAGAATTACCGTCCACAGATTGTCAAAGAATTAAGGAGACTAAAAAGAGAAGACCTTTTGAAGAAGCTGTATTCTTAATAAAAAAGCCCTTTCATTGCCCGTCAAATTCAAAATTTTGATAGTATAGCATCTAATTATTGAAAATTTTTACTACTTTTGTGCAATAAATTATTATTAGTTATTATGTGATATATAAGCAACTGATAATCAACAATAATTATAAATTATAAGAATGAGTAACAATTTATTAAAAGGTAAAAGAGGTATTATCTTTGGCGCATTAAACGAAAAATCAATTGCATGGAAGGTAGCTGAAAAAGCTGTTGAACAGGGTGCGACCATTACACTTTCAAATACGCCTGTCGCTGTAAGGATGGGAGAAACGAAAGCCTTGAGTGAAAAATTAAACGCTAAGGTTATTGCCGCCGACGCAACAAGTGTGGAAGACCTTGAACAAGTATTTGTTCAATCGATGGAAGCCTTGGGCGGCAAAATTGATTTTGTGCTTCACTCGATAGGTATGTCGCTTAATCTTCGCAAAGGAAGTGAATATGATGACCTTGATTACGGGTTTCTTGATAAAACATTGAATATTTCGGCTGTTTCTTTTCACAAGATGATGCAGGTCGCGAAAAAATTAGACGCGATAGCTGAAGGTGGTTCTGTGTTGGCTCTAACGTATATTGCCGCTCAGCGTACATTCGCCGGATATAACGATATGGCGGACGCTAAGGCATTGCTTGAATCAATCGGACGCAGCTTCGGCTATATTTACGGACGCGATAAGAAAGTGCGTGTGAACACAATATCCCAATCGCCTACCATGACTACCGCCGGACAAGGTATCGGTGGATTGGACACATTCTTCGATTTCGCGGGGAAAATGTCTCCGCTGGGTAATGCCAGCGCGGAGTCTTGCGCCGACTATTGTATCGTCATGTTTTCCGATTTGACGCGTATGGTAACCATGCAAAACTTATTCCACGATGGAGGATTCTCCAGTATGGGTCTGTCTCAGGCAGTTGTCGAAGATTATATCGAAAAGAAGTAAACG
>JAISKQ010000095.1 GCA_031260865.1 Prevotella sp. | reverse complement strand
CCAATGTTGAAATATGCCAAATCGTACAGCATTTGAATAAAGTGTTTGAAGATGCAACGGTTGATTGTGATACATTAATTGTAAGAAAATCACAATCTAATAACGATATTTATATCCGGTTTGTGCGGGATTCAATGGTTGAAAAAGAACATTTTTTGGCTCAAACAATATTGGAACAGCAAAATTATATAAATCTTTTCCTGATACAAAAAGATTATGATTTGAAAGCGAAAATCCTGTTACAGTCTGCCTTGGTCAAAGACGAACTTGTGATAAAGAATGGAGTAAAACCTTATGAAAAAGGGAAAGGCAAACCTGCCCAAACAGACCAAACCATGAAAGAAAAGCCATTTACATCAGAAATTAAAAAAGATGATTCTTTTTCGCCTTTGATTGGTGGCAGTTTATTTCATAAATACAAATTGTTGTGGAATAATGATTCTTGGATTCAATATGGCGAATGGTTGGCTGCACCTCGTGAAAAAGAAATTTTTGATGCCGAAGAAAAATTGATTTTCAGACAAACAAGTGAGTCTATTATTGGAACATTGGTTGGTAAAGGGTTTATAATGAGAAATAATACGCATATTATATTGAATAAGGATAATTCGGAATACAGCCTTAAATATGTATTGGCTTTTCTTAATTCTAAATTATCCGATTATTTTTATTGGACAATTAATCCGGAAAAAGGAGAAGCAATGGCGGAAGTAAAAGCCTTTCATTTAGGACTTTTACCTATTAAAAAAATCTCATTATCCGACCAACAACCATTCATCACCCTTGCCGATAAAATGCTTTCTCTCAACGCCGACCTGCAAGCCAAACGCCAACGTTTTCTAAAACGTCTATCCGATAATCTCAATTACATACCAACAACGGGGCATACCCCGTTGTTCGATACGATGGAATTCAAGCAATTCTTGGTAGAATTGAACAAACCAACAAGGGGGCTTGCCCCCTTGCCAAAGCTCAAACAGCTTGCCCCCTTGCCAAAGCTCAAACAGCTTGCCCCTTTGCTAAAGCTCAAACAACAAGATGAATGGGAAGAATATTTTAATGAATATAAAACGGAATGTCGAAAACTCGTAAATCAGATTGAATCAACGGATAAGGAGATTGATAGGATGGTGTATGCGTTATATGGGTTGACAGAAGAGGAAATAAAGATTGTGGAGAGATAATACCCTGTTCGCGTAGTCTTAAGTCTCCCTTTTTTTAGAGGGGAAAGGTGGCTAACATCTATATTGACTGTTTTTACTATTATTGATTCGCATATTTATATAAATGAGTTATATTTGCCATTCAAATAAATATTGCTGATATGATCATACAACATTTCACCGACAACGACTTATACAAATTCTCTGTAATGCATGCCATACAAAAACTATATCCATGGTCTTATGTAAAATATGCCTTTACAAACAGGGGAGACACAGAATTTCCGGAGGGTTTTGCCGAAAGAATGAAAGAAGAAGTCGCTTTGATGGCTAACTTGAAACTAACGCCGGAAGAAAAGAAATACATAGAAAAAAAATGTTATTTTTTCAATCCGGTATTTATCGACTTTCTGGAAGGATACAGGTACGATCCGTCTGAAGTTCAGATTATTCAGAATGGAGGCGAGCTTAAGGTTGTAATAGAAGGCTACTGGTTTCGCACGGTACTATGGGAAGTGCCCTTGATGGCTATTATCTCCGAATTATATTTCAAGATGATGGGAATTGTGCCTAAAGACATTGAAGAAAAAGCCATTGTAAAAGCTAAAGCCTTAACGGAAATGGCAGCCGATTATTCCGACTTTGGAACCCGCCGCCGTTTCTCTTTCGAAGTGCAGGACAGGGTAGTGGGCGCTTTGCAGGCAAATTCGGGAGACCGCTTCAAAGGGACGAGCAACGTATATCTTGCCATGAAATACAATACTATCCCGATAGGAACAATGCCGCACGAATGGTTTATGTATCATGGCGCTATTTTTGGCTACCGGTCAGCTAATATAAAAGGATTGGAGGCATGGGTAGATGTTTATGACGGCAGTTTAGGAATTGCTCTTACCGATACTTATACCACCGATTCATTCTTTAGTTCATTCAGTTTGAAACAAGCGAAACTGTTCGACGGAGTAAGGCACGATAGTGGCGACCCGCTATACTTTGCTGATAAGGCAATTAAGTTTTATGAGGAAAACCGCATCGATCCTACATCTAAGACATTGGTGTTCAGTGATTCCCTGAATCTGGAAACAGTACGGCAAATCAAAGGTCACATAGCAGGACGCATACATGACACTTATGGAATCGGAACTTTCTTCTCGAATGATGTAGGTGCAAAAGCTTTAAACATGGTTATCAAATTGACAGATGTAAAAGCCGATAAGAAAGATATGGAATACCTGAAAGCCGTGAAACTTTCGGATGTCGAGGGTAAACACACCGGAGACGAAAAGGAAATTGACCTTAGTCTAAGGACGTTAGGGCTGATATAACAATAAAAAGCCGGTCTCGAAATAACGGTTGTTATTATTCAGACCGGTTTTTCATTACTCTTCCATCAAACTCAGAACCCTGTCATATCCCCATTTTTCTTCCACATCTTCATCGGATGTGTAGGCATTCTGCCAGTTGAAGTTTTTGATTTCAATCCTTTTAGACGCGGAACCGTCCCATTCGATATTGAAGCCCTGCTCTTCCAATAGTTTTACGATTTTATGCCCTATTATAATGGCTTCCTTGTCATTCTTTTCTTTCTCGCCATAGAAGCCTATACACAGAGTACCTGTTTTGATTACCCGTTCCAAGTCTTGTCCATGGTAATAACAATAACCGATAGGTTTTACGCCGTTATCTTCCAGGTCATGCCAAATATTCCGAGCATCGTAGATTGCGTCCGATTGCGTATATCCTGCATTATGCAAGGCTACAATCTTTTCCTTGCAAAGATTATCGAATACGGCATGTAGTTTTTCAGTGTCGGTAGGATGTTGCCAAACCTTGCTTTCAGCCTCGTTTTTCGCATATTCATGGCTAAAAGTTTCTTTTATCCATTCTTCCGAAATTTCACTTTCCCATCCTTCATCCTCAACGGCTTCAAGAGCGCCGTTAATAATATCATCCAGAGATTCAAATCCTGATTTTATACTAATTAGGAAATGATCAAAGAGATACTTCTCATTTTCTGTCATAGTGCAAAAAAAATTAAAACATTTCGCCCACCTTTTTTAAGATGGCGTTTGTGTAAACAGTTTCTAAGGTTTATTGTAAAAAATAATCATTGATTTCTAATCTAATCTCATAATATTAGCGCCCAGCTGATTGAGGCGGACGTCTATATTCTGGTATCCACGGTCTATCTGTTCTATATTATGTATGGTACTTTTACCATCCGCGCACATAGCCGCGATGAGCAATGCTATTCCGGCGCGAATATCGGGCGAAGTCATCGT
Organism: Prevotella sp.; assembly: GCA_031260865.1. GTDB lineage: Bacteria > Bacteroidota > Bacteroidia > Bacteroidales > Dysgonomonadaceae > Dysgonomonas. The sequence continues at coordinate 9,855 of JAISKQ010000095.1, read as the reverse complement.
TGTCGCGCGCATAGGACGCTTCCCTGAACCGATGACCGTGGCGCGATGCGGATCACAAAGTATTATTTGCGCCCCCATGTCAATCAGTTTGTCCACAAAGAATAAGCGGCTTTCAAACATTTTCTGATGGATAAGCACGCTGCCTTTCGCCTGTGTGGCCACAACGAGCAATACGCTTATCAGGTCGGGCGTAAGCCCCGGCCATGGCGCGTCGGCTATCGTTAAAATAGAGCCGTCGATAAACGTATCTATTGTATATTCCTTTTGAGCAGGTATATATATGTCATCTCCTTTTCTTTCTAATTGGATACCCAAACGGCGGAACGTATCAGGAATAATACCCAAATCATCGTAAGCAACATTCTTGATGGTGACTTCCGACCCTGTAATAGCAGCCATACCGATAAAACTACCGATTTCTATCATATCCGGCAGAATACGGTGCCGTGCTCCCGAAAGGGATTTGACGCCTTCGACGCGTAACAAGTTAGACCCTTGACCGTCAATCTTCGCGCCCATTTGGGTCAGCATCCTGCATAGTTGTTGTATATATGGCTCGCAAGCAGCGTTATATATGGTGGTTTTGCCTTCCGCCAATACCGCCGCCATTATTATATTCGCCGTACCTGTCACGGAAGCTTCATCCAAAAGCATGTAAGTTCCTTTCAACTTATCGGCTGATATATTATATAGCTGTTGATCAGCGTTATAGTTAAAATCAGCTCCGAGTTTTTGTATCCCGATAAAGTGAGTGTCAAGACGTCGGCGTCCGATCTTATCGCCTCCCGGTTTTGGCAATATCGCCTTGCCAAAGCGAGCGACAAGCGGTCCTATAATCATCACCGAGCCTCGAAGTGACGCGCTCTTCTTGAAAAATTCGGGGGTTTGCAGATAATCTATATTTACATTATCCGCCTTGAAAGACCATGTGTCTTCCCCTATCCGTTTTGTTTTCACTCCCATTTCGCCCAATAAGGCGATCAGGTTATTTACGTCCAGTATATCGGGTATATTTTCTATTATAACTTCTTCGGGAGTTAATAAAACGGCGCAAATAACTTGTAGCGCTTCGTTTTTTGCCCCTTGTGGAGTAATATCTCCCGTTAGGTGACAACCTCCTTCTATAATAAATGATGCCATGATTTTTATTTTTTTAGTTACGAGTTACAAGTCGTAAATTAAGCTTTGTTACTCGTAACTTGTAACTAATTTAAAAGATTCTTACTTCCGGTTCTAATTCTATGTCAAATATTTCTTTTACAGTCTTTTGTACTTCATACATAAAACGAACAATTTCGTTACCGTCCGAAGAACCATAATTGACAATAATAAGAGGTTGATTAGGATATGTGCCTATATTGCCAACCCTTTTCCCCTTATATCCAGCGTTGTCGATAAGAAAGGCGGCGGATGTTTTTATCAGTCCGTCTTTCATCGGATAGGCAGGTAAAGACGGATAATCGGTCATTATCTTATTCGCGTGTTCTTTGCTGATATACGGGTTTTTGAAAAAACTGCCGGCGTTAGGAAGAACTTTTTCATCGGGTAATTTACGTTTGCGAACACGTATAACGGCGTCGCGTACATCCTGAATAGAAGGTTCTTCTATATTTTCCAGCTCTTTATTCAAATCCGTGTATTTAGGTATATATACGAACGTCCGTTTCAGATGGAAAACCACCGAAATGACAAGATACTTATTTGTCCGTTTAAAGATGCTGTTGCGATAACCGAATTCACATTCCGCATTCGAGAAAGACACTGTTTCTCCTGTTTCCATATCCACGGCTACAACTTCACGAATCACGTCTTTTACTTCAGCCCCGTATGCTCCTATATTTTGTATTGGAGCCGCGCCCACAGTACCGGGTATCAATGATAAATTTTCCAGTCCGGCAAAACCGCGTTCTACACAGTATGCCACAAAGTGATCCCAGTCTTCGGAAGCATTTACTTCCAGAAATATATCTTCGTCTTCTTCTTCCTCGTCTGATATATTCCGAAGTCCTTTTATATTGGGGCAAATGACTAAGCCATCAAAATCCTTTGTAAAGAAGAGGTTGCAGCCTTTACCTATAATAAGTTTTTTCTCGTTCGGAAAATCTGATAAACATTGACGAAGCTCGCTGATAGTACCGGGTTTACACAATATTTTAGCAAAAGCTTCTGTTTTGAATGAATTATATTCTTTTAATTGGGTTTGCCTATAATAGTCCATTTCTTGGATTATTGGTTCAACATTAATATAGGTTCAACGCTTTCGCTTAAACCAAACAAACAATAAAAAGAGAACAGCAGCAATACCGACTGTAATCAGCACGACTTTCAAGTTATTTTTAATAAAAATAATGATAAAAATCAGTGCAACCACAGCCAGAATAATTCCAATAACTTGAAACACTCTTTTAATAATTACTTTCCTTTTCGCGGCAAGTTCTTCGTCCGTAAGAACTGTATCATCATCTTCTTTCTCTTCTTCTGATTGATTTATATCTTCTTGTTTCAAAAATAAATCGCCTGTTAGAAGACAATCATCTTCTGATTGATCTATATCTTCTTGGTCAGGATATAGTACTGCTTCCGTTACAGAATCGGGGTCGGTATTGTCTTCATTAGCGAAATTTTCTTCGTAAGGGACATAACCTTTTTCTTTGTCGTCTTCGGATGAATCCTGTAATTCTTCATAATCAACATCTTCCGGCTGAGATAAAGGTTCTTCTTCACCACCTTCATATATTTCCATCGGAATGTCATCCACATTAACCGGATTTTCGATAGCCTGATTCTCAGCTTCAACCTTTAGAGTCGATGAGGCGCGGTTCAACTGATCCGCTTCCGCGTCGGCTAACCGGATGACCGTATCAACACGGGATGAGGCTACTTTCGTATCAAAGTCGCCACCTTCAACCATTGATATTAATTCATCTTCTATAGCCGGATATTTAAGCATCATTGACTTCAGCGCATTGGCAAAGTCGCGAAAACGTTGAATCTTATCTATTTTTACTTTCACTTCATCGCCGCTGCCGGCAGACAAATCAAGTATCTTATCAGCTAATATAGATTTTAAGCGTTCCATATAATAAAGGGTTATCGGTTTCCGTACATTTGTTCGTAATATTTCAGATAATCGCCCGACGTCACTTCTTCCACCCAATTCTGATTATTGAGATACCAATATATTGTCTTCACAATACCTTTGTCGAAGGAAGTTTCAGGCAGCCATCCCAGTTCCGTGGATATTTTAGTAGGATCTATGGCATAACGTTGGTCATGTCCTTGTCGGTCTTTCACGAAAGAGATAAGGTCGTTATTAATCCAACTAATGTCGATACTGCCATCCGCCGCTTTCTCTTTCTTATTCAATGTTTCACGATATTGCGGTTCATTTTCCATAATATCATGTATCGTCTTGATTACTAATTTAACAATATCGATATTTTTCCATTCGTTATGTCCTCCTATATTGTAAACTTCATCAACACGTCCTTTATGAAGAACCGCGTCAATGGCTTTGCAATGGTCTTCTACATATAACCAGTCGCGGACATTGCTGCCATCTCCGTAAACAGGGAGCTGTTTTCCGGATAATATATTACGTATAATAAGGGGGATCAGCTTCTCAGGGAAATGATACGGTCCATAATTATTGGAACAACGAGTTATATTTATAGGCATCTTATACGTCTCGCCATAGGCTTTAACGATAAGATCGCCACCTGTCTTACCCGCGCTGTACGGAGAACGGGGATCTAAAGGAGTGGTTTCGGTAAAATAACCTTCGCTTCCTAACGATCCGTAAACCTCGTCGGTGGACACTTGTAAAAATTTCACACCCTTACGCCAAATTGGATAATTATTATCATCCTTACCTTCTGTCCAGAATTTTTTGGCTGTATCTAATAGATTTTGAGTTCCCAATATATTTACCTGTAAAAATAGCTGGGGATTTTCAATACTTCTGTCAACATGGCTTTCTGCCGCGAAATTAACGACGTAATCTATCTTATACTCAGAAAAAGCCTTTTCTGTCGCAGCCCTGTCACATATATCACCCTTCACAAACGCTACTCTGGGGTCTTTCAACTCTTCAGCCAAAGTACCGAGATTTCCTGCATAAGTAAGAGCGTCGAATACGACAAGTTTTGCTTGTGGATGTGCCGCCAACATGTGCTTCACAAAATTTGAACCGATAAATCCGGCTCCGCCTGTAATTAAGTAAGTCATTTATAATTGTATTTTAAGGTCGCAGACCTATTTATTATTTTAGCAAGGATAACAGCAACAGAAAGTTATATTCAATTGATGTTGTATTAAATCCTTGTTGTCGCATAACAACATTAATTATTCACAAAAATAAGAAAAAAACAATATCAAAAAGATTCATACCGTAATATATTCTTTGATAACTGTATTTTTATTTGCAGTTCCGGATTTGATTATCCCGCGGTTTCTTCAGGAAGTTATTAAAATCCAGTTCAAAGTTCTCTGTGAATACATTTTTACCTAATTGTTCCTGTATGTCGCTTATCGTCCAAAATTTTCCATCGGCTACTTCTTCTTCGTTAAGTATGAAATCGCCATCATATACCGTATAAAAGCAATAGCTTAATTCTTGTTCCCTTTCGGTTTCTATTATGTATTTGTCTATATAACGAGGACTTATACCGGATAAGCCTAATTCTTCATCGGCTTCGCGCAAAACCGCGGCTTCGGGTGTTTCATTCAAGTCGATATGTCCGGCTACGGAAGAATCCCATTTGTTGGGTTGCATATCTTTTGTCGCGGCTCGTTTTTGGAGGTATAATTCACCTTTGGAATTAAATATATGCAGATGAATAACCGGATGTAATAATTTAGAACCGTTGTGGCACACACTTCGAGGCGCCTGCCCTATGACATTGCCCGATTCATCGACTAAGGGGAATATTTCTTCTTGCATTGTTGTCGTTTCTGGAGCGCGGAAAATCAGATACTCTTTACATAAGCTCTGCGTATCTTGTGATTCTCAGCGCTAAAGCCATCCCAAAGAGATGCCACTTTATTATTCATTTCCAGTTCGGGGTTCGATTCCGCAAACTGAAAGCCACATTTATATGCGGATGGTATAAAGTCATTGAAAATAATAGCATTCACGCCCTTTCCCTGATATTCGGGGGAAATGCCGATCAGCATAAGATCTACAACCGGATTTTTCTTACTTTTCAGGTCTTTCAACAGAGGCATCCATCCAAATGGGAACAACTTTCCTCTGGACTTAATCAGCCCGTTGGAAAGGCTTGGCATCGCGATAGCAAATCCCACCACTTCATCCGTGTCCTCTTTTATGATGATAGTTACCAAATCCCAACGAAGTAAAGGCACGTACATCTTCACATAATAATCTATCTGCCGTTGTGTTAGCGGCGAAAATCCATATAAAGGTTTGTAAGCGACATTCAACAGTTCAAATAACTTGTTCACATACGGGGTTATTTGTTTCAGGCTCTTGAATTTTAGAACTTTCAACTTGTATCGCCGCATCACCATATTCGCGATTCGTTGATGCCTTTCAGGCACAGAATTAGGCACGGGCATCCGATATTCATTCCAGTCCGCGTCTTTTTCAAAACCTAAACGTTCTATCTGTTCTTTGTAGTAAGGATAGCAATAAGTGGTAGCCATCGTGGCTACTTTATCATAACCTTTTATCAACATGCCTTCATTATCCAAATCGGTAAACCCCATTGGACCAATGATAGAATCCAGTCCTTTGCTTTTCATCCATTTTTCGGCGGCGGCAAACAGTGCGTCAACAACTTCATTGTCATCGATGAAATCAACAAAGCCAAAACGTCCTTGCTTCTTATTCCATATTCTATTTGCTTCATGGTTGATAATCGCCGCTATTCTGCCTGCTATTTTACCATCCTTGTATGCCAGAAACAATTGTTTTTCACAAAAATCAAACGCGGGGTTTTTCTTTTCGTTGAGGGTTTCCATCTCATCCATTATCAGAGAGGGAACATAATATGGAGAATCTTTATACAGAACGTTTATTGGGAATTTGACGAATGCTTTTTTTAAAGCTTTGTCTTCTTTGCTGATTTCTTTGATAATCACAGACATATATTCTATTTTACTATGTGAGTTACAACTTGTTTTATATTATCGTAAAGGTACTATCTTTTTCTTTATTGGAGATTATTTCCAAATTAAATCATTTTCGGAAACCACAAAATCCATTTTTATATCATTTGGTTCTGTCGGAATACTATCAAAAAGTTGAAAGTCAAAGCATATACCGATCTTAGTTGCCGGAACGCGAGGAAGAAAGCGGTCATAAAAACCTTTGCCCCGTCCCATACGGTTCAATTTACGGTCGAATGCCACTCCCGGAACAATGACTAAATCAACTTTGCCATATTCGGTGTAATCATCACCTACGGGTTCCATAATACCCAAAGACGACTGTTGAAAATCTGTAGAAGGAGTATAAAGTCTGAAAACAATATCTTCACCTGCCACCACGGGTAAATAAAAATCTTTCTTATTACTCCATTTGCGGATAAAATCGCTTGTTTGAACTTCGTCATTCAAACTATTGTATATAAATATTGTTTTGGCTTCCTGAAAAGCGCCTGTTATTTCCAAAACAGACAAAACTTCTTCCGAGCGATTGTAAAGTTCTTCCGATGTACACTTCTTTTTTATCGAAGTGATTTCCTTTCTTAATCTTTCCTTTTCCTGAGTGATATTTTTAGTCATCATTTACGAATTATTGAACAAAAGTACATTTCTTTACTTACAATATCAAAATATCTTTTTCAATAAAGAGAAAATGATATGCTTTATATAAGATAATTATATATTATCCCTTTTACTATTCTTTTTTGAGATAAAAACATGCCGAATCGCCCTCGCCTGTTTTATTTAGCTGTCGGGCTAATTTTTTATATCGGGCTATTTCCTTTTTGTTGAATACCTGCTTGTCGTCTGTTGGCGCAAGGTTTAGCAGGTATTTTTCGCTGCCAGTAAATTGTGTGTACGCGGAATCAAATTCTGTTTTGTAAAGTTTAAGATTGGCTTTTTTCGCCAATATGGAGATACTATTGATGGTATGCAGATAGAAATGCCTGGGCGCGTCCAATTGTACCCAATACTTACCATATTTTTTCCATGCGTAAGATGAAGCTAAAGGAATTCTTATCAGGACAGAAGCGTTGTGTTTTAGCAGCCTGTATATTTCATTGAATATCTTCATCGGATTATCCATGTGTTCAAACGAATGGTGGAACATGATAAAGTCATATTGCTCCGTCAGTTCATAGATATACTTCTTTTGAATTATCAGGCTTGGATTATGTATAATGGTTTCTTTGATAAACGGATCTGCTCCGGACAGATTTTTGAATCCGAATTTTTGCAACTTTAAGAGTAAATTGCCATCTCCGCAACCTACATCTAAAATGGAAGAGTCATATTTGATTAAGTCTTTGATTATCCATTTATGGTACGGATATAGTTTATTTCCAATAAGATTGGTGATAAAATTGCTATTCTTTATTTTACACCTCATACCTAATTTACCGGCGCGAAACAGGACTTTTTGAGTTAAGGAAGGTTTCTTCGATGAATCTATAATGCGAAAAGAATAGTAATCTTTTGGATAGTATTTACCTATGTTTTCAGGTGGTTCTTTGATTTGTACACATCCGCATGACGAGCATTCAAAGTAATCAAATTCATCTTTTAGTCCCAGTTGCAATTCCTGAGCGACGAATGCTTTGTTATTCTCCGCATTATCACATACTTTACATGTGTTGTTATTCTCCATAGTCGATAATTAGTATTCTATTTGTTTAGGGTTCGTTACTTATACAAAAGGAATATACAGAGCTGTTTGTCCATATCCGGTAGTTGCTTTGTCCACTGCTTGACCGGAAGCGTCCTGATGTATTCATTCTCACAGGTGATATTCATGGCGATACAAAGCTTTGTGGATGGCGTACAATGCTTGATAATATCTTCTGTCAGTTTCTGATTGCGGTATGGCGTTTCTATAAATATCTGCGTCTGATGTTCGCCGTGTATCAGATGTTCCAAATGTTTGATCGTCTTTATCCGTTCCGCGCCATCCACAGGTAAATATCCGCGAAAGGCAAAGCTCTGCCCATTGAAGCCTGAAGCCATCAGGGAGAGCAGTATAGATGACGGACCTACCAATGGTACAACCTTGTAGTTTTTTCGTTGAGCAATAGCGACGATGTCGCTTCCCGGATCGGCGACAGCCGGGCAGCCGGCTTCGGATATAATGCCGATGTGATAGCCGTTGGACATGGGATTAAGGTAATTCTCTATCTGTTCGGCTTTTGTATGCTTGTTCAACTCATAAAATGTGAGTTCGTCTATATTGATACTGTTATCCACTTTCTTGAGAAAGCGGCGCGCGGAACGGATATTCTCCACAATGAAGTACTTAATTTGAAGGATAATCTCCTTATTGTAAGTAGGTAATACCTGTTCAATACTTGTTTCACCTAAGGTCACAGGAATTAGATATAATGATGCTTGCATATCGTTCTTTATTTAGTCTTTTCTTTTATATAAATAATAGGTCTTGGTCGCGTATTCTATATAGGTGTCTATTATCTCATAGTTCTCATTCAGAGCAGGCAGATTATAGAAATAATCAAAGTTAAATGAAAACTCGGATAATATAATGAATTGGACTTCTTTATTTTCAATGTATTTTGTCTGCTCATCCCGCATATCAGGATAGATAGAGTGGGGGAGGTTCGGCGATATAAAATACTTGACATTGGGTATTATATTAGCCATGGTAAACACTCCGTTACCCAGATCGAGACTGAGATTGAGCAGGGTAGGGTTCTTTTCTTTGGTTATAATATCGCTGAACTGAAAGACAAGGTTGTCCGGCTTTTGCTCTCTTCGTATTTCCGCTTTTGATGTGCCGAAGAAGCTCTTTTCTTTAACACCTATCGCCAAAGCCAGAATAAGGAATAAGATATAGAAGTGCCATTTAGCCTGTAATTTCAGGAACTTGCCGATTATATCAAATATTACGACACAACCTAATAGGCTGAAGATATAGTATGGAATTGAGTAATAGAATACATAATTAGGCGACATAAATATAACTATGTGTAACGCTATAAATGAAATGATTAAAGCTATCTTTTCCAATGGATTTTTGATATACTTTATAGGAAAATAGAATACGCCTGTCAAGATAACTAAATATTCGAATGGCTCGAACCGCAAACGCTGATAGAATCTGACCGTAAGGTTTTCGATGATTTGGCTTATATCTCCCAGTTTTGCATAATTAGCATTGAGCGTGATATAAGTATTCCAGGCATCGGATAACGCGTTATTATAGATGAAGTAGATTGAGACGGGCAGAATCAAAATCAGAAGCCCGACAATATAAGCGATGATATTCCGGATAAAGTTCTTGTACTCTTTGTGCTTTAATATGTTGATAAATATAGCTAATAAGGGAAAAAACCAGAATACGATCAAATTGATTTTAATAAGTAGAGCCGCAGCGCATAAGACGCCATGTATCAGCATATATACAGGACGATGGGTAGAGCCATTTTTGTCTTTGAAATAGATCAGGAACAATAGTAAACTGATGCTTTCAAATACAATGATAAACTCTTCGGCGGATCCGCCTTCCAATGAATGGGATAGCACAAACAGCGGAAATATCAAGGCTACGATAAAGGCATAAACCTTATCCAGATACAATTTTGCCGTGAAATAAGCGGCGTATATCATAAATGTCCACATCAAGACTTCGATGATATACATACCTAAAAATGATGTGTTTGAAATCAGATAGCCAAC
>JAISKQ010000050.1 GCA_031260865.1 Prevotella sp. | reverse complement strand
ATGATGGGGCATTAGCTCATCCGGCTAGAGCGTTAGACTGGCAGTCTAGAGGTGATCGGTTCGAGTCCGATATGCTCCACAAATAAATCAAATAAATTGAATCCTCAGACAGAGATGTTTGGGGATTTTATTTTATCAATTCATTTTTTAATATTTTGCCCCTGAATTTGTCATTTTTTTAAAACAAAATTATCTATATATATGAGTTGGAAGTTGTAAGTAATAAGTTTTGAGTTTGCACGAGTTCTATTTTACAAGTTTACAAAAAAAAGAAAAATGGCGCAAAGCGATGATGACCTAAAACTGTTACTTTTGTCACCTTTTCAACAATAAGTCTATATTGTTTATTTTCAGATATTTATTGCTTGCTAAATGTGTTGTGGGTTAATTGAGAATAATTATATTATTTATAAATATACAATCCATTCGCTAAAGTTTGCGGGTTTGGAGCGACTTACTAAAAGGTGTTACGTTTGTCACTTTATTTTAACAATTAGCTTTTAGCTTTCAGTTGTTCACTGTTGACCGAAAAGAGAGGCTGGGGAAGGAGGTTTCCTTAAAAGTTGTCACTTTTGTCACTTTTTATTACTTTTGCACGGCTAAATTAATACATTACTGTTTTGAAACTATCTATCCTTCAAGAGGTTTTTGAAACCCATAAAAATATTCCGGCTGTAATAAATCTTCTGTCAAAGCATAAACATATATATACCAGAGGATTACAAGGATCAGCGGCATCAATGTTCGCGATATCACTTTTCCATAAAACAGATGATTGCCTGTTATTTGTATTGGATGATATGGAGAGCGCCGCTTATTTTTATCATGATCTGAATCAGATATTAGACTCCGACAAAGTGTTGTTTTTCCCTTCGGCGTACAAGAGGGCTATCAAGTACGGGCAAATAGACGCTGCTAATGAAATACTTCGCACAGAGGTCATGGGTCAATTACAGGTTGAAGAAAAGCATCTTGTAATCGTCACCTATCCAGAGGCTTTGGCCGAAAAGGCAGTGGCAAAAGCCGTCTTGAAAAAGAACACGATACAGATGTCTGTAAACGAGGAAATAGACAGGGATTTTGTATCAGAGATGCTTGATAGTTTTGGCTTTGAATATGTTGATTATGTCTATGAACCCGGGCAATATGCTATCAGGGGCAGTATTCTGGATGTATTTTCATTTTCAAGCGAATATCCTTACCGTATAGACTTCTTTGGCGATGAAGTAAGCACTATCCGTACATTTGATATTGAGACCCAGTTGTCGAAAGAAAAGCTGCGACAGATACAGATTATTCCAAATATGCAGAAGTCGGATCTGGACAGGGAATCACTCTTGAAGTTAGTACCTGAAAATACGGTCATCGCTTTTAAGGACTTCGCGTGGGCGGCTGATAAAGTGGACGGTATCTATAACGATTCCACGATCTTGGATAATCCCGAATATGAAAAGGATATACAAAACAAATTAACGACAAGGAAGGAGTACGAGGCTCTGATTTCCGGATTCAGGCATATTCATTTTGGCAATAAAATTGACGCGGAAGCGGTTGTTGAGTTTAAAACAGATATACAGCCTTCCTTTCACAAAAATTTTGACCTTATAAGTGAAGCGTTTCACAAGTACATTGCCAATGGTTACAAAATTTATATACTAAGTGATAGCGATAAGCAGCAAAAGCGTTTAAAATCAATATTTGAGGACAGAGGGGATCACATAGAGTTTATTCCTGTGGAAAGGACGTTATCTGAAGGTTTCCTTGATGAAACATTGAAAATATGCTGTTTTACAGACCATCAGATTTTCGACCGTTACCATAAATATAATCTAAAGACAGACCGGGTACGTTCCGGAAAGTTCGCGTTATCATTAAAGGAACTGCAACAATTTCAGATTGGCGATTACATAGTACATATCGACCATGGAGTAGGACAGTTTGGAGGACTTGTCCGCTCGGATATGAACGGTAAAATGCAGGAATTGATAAAGCTTATCTATCTGAATAATGATGTGATCTTTGTATCGCTCCATTCTTTGCATAAAATATCTAAATACAGGGGAAAAGAAGGAGAGCCTCCACGCATCAATAAATTGGGAACGGGCGCATGGAATAAGATCAAGGAAAAGACCAAAAACAAGGTAAAAGATATAGCCCGCGACCTTATTCAGTTATATGCAAAACGTCGCGAGGATGAGGGCTTTAAATATTCACAGGACTCATTCTTACAGCATGAGTTAGAAGCTTCTTTCATCTATGAAGACACGCCCGATCAGGTAAAAGCGACTACGGATGTGAAGCAGGATATGGAAAGCGGAAAGCCTATGGATCGGCTTATATGCGGGGATGTAGGCTTTGGCAAAACAGAAGTTGCCATACGCGCGGCTTTTAAGGCGGTAACGGATAATAAGCAGGTAGCCGTCTTGGTTCCTACTACGGTTTTGGCGTATCAGCATTTTCAGACATTCAAAGACCGGCTCAGGGATTTCCCTTGTCGTGTGGATTACATCAGCAGGGCGCGTACGGCAGGACAAATAAAAGAGATATTGAATGACCTGAAAGAAGGCAAAATAGATATTCTTATCGGTACGCATCGCATTGTCGGCAAAGATATTAAGTTCAAAGACTTGGGGTTACTGATAATAGATGAAGAACAGAAATTCGGGGTGGCTGTAAAAGAGAAGCTGAAGCAGATGAAGTCGAATGTGGATACATTGACAATGACCGCGACGCCTATTCCCCGTACATTACAGTTCTCACTGATGGGAGCAAGGGACTTGTCGGCGATAACGACCCCGCCGCCAAACCGTTACCCTATACAAACAGAGGTGCATACTTTCGACCCGCTTATAATACGGGAAGCCATTGAATTTGAAATGAGCCGTAACGGTCAGGTTTTCTTTATAAACAATCGTATAAAGAATATCTATGAACTGGAGGAGATCGTCAAACGTGAAGTACCTGACGCGCGTATAGCCGTAGGTCATGGACAAATGGATCCGGCAAAATTGGAATCTATTATCATTGATTTTGTGAACCAAGAATATGACGTTTTGATAGCGACTTCTATTGTCGAATCCGGAATAGATATACCGAATGCAAATACAATCATTGTGAATAATGCCCAAAACTTCGGTTTGAGCGATTTACATCAACTCCGGGGACGTGTGGGGCGCAGTAATAAGAAAGCGTTCGCATACTTGCTGGCGCCGCCCTTGCATACGCTAACCCCCGAAGCGAGAAGACGTTTACAGGCAATAGAAAACTTCTCGGAGCTTGGACATGGTTTCCATATAGCCATGCAGGATTTGGATATTCGCGGGGCAGGAAATTTACTGGGCGCTGAACAGAGCGGTTTCATCGCGGATTTGGGATATGAAGTGTATCAGAAAATCTTAACGGAGGCTGTAAATGAGCTTAGAAACGATGAGTTCGCCGAGTTATATCATGAGGCTGATGAAAACAACAAGATTTCGGGAGAAAACTTTGTTGACGATGTACAGATAGAAAGCGACTTGGAACTATTGTTTCCGGCTATTTATATACCTAATGACTCGGAACGTATTACCTTATATCGGGAACTCGATAATATGGAAAAGGAATCCGATATTAATAAGTTCGTAGAGCGTATTGAAGACCGTTTTGGAAAAATACCG
>JAISKQ010000024.1 GCA_031260865.1 Prevotella sp. | reverse complement strand
ACAGGAGGTTTTGGCGGCACGGGTTTTGAGGGTTCAACCCTTAGTGGTTCAGGTTTCTGTTCTTCGGCCTTCGGAGGCACGGATTTTTGTTCTTCAGAATTTGGCGGTTCAGGTTTTGGTTCTTCTTGTTTCTGTTCGACAAGCGGTTCTTCGGGTTTCTTCGGTCGAATCCGTGATGGGTCAACATTATCCCCCAACTCCACAATCGTGGTGTCGCCCCATAACTTGTCCATACAGTCCCTTACATTCACCGCCGATTCATCCGTATCCACAATAATCCGAAGGGGCTTGTTCTCTTTTTCCGTCGCTTGCTGCTTTTCCATCTTTTTATCGTAGCGAGCCAAGACTAACTTAATGGCTTGAATGTCGGGCGCGTATTCCCGGTTGCGCACCACTTTCGACGCTAAAATTAGCTCGTCGGGGTCGTTCGGGTCGGGGACGTAGGTCTTATAGATATCTATCAGGTTGTAATTATTAATCTTGCGCATCAACGAACGGCGGGCGGTCGCCTCTAACTTCTCGTCAAAACATTCTTTCGCCTCCTTTACGGCTTTTCGGAACTCGGGCTTTATATTTTGCCATTCATAAAAAGTTTTTCGGCTGATGTTCAGTATTTCACATATTTCAGAAATTGAATAGGTGTCATCTTCGATGTATGACAAAATTTGTTCGGCTAATTCTTCGTTGTACTTCGACATATCTATAATAGTTTTTAGGTTTTTAGAAAAAGTTTCTTACTATATATAGATAATTTTGTAAAAAAGAGATGACGGTTTTTAGCCGTTCGTGGCGTTAATTTTGTGTTATAAAAAGTTAAAATACTCTTGGCGGTATATTATGTTGTGTATAAAAAGTCCCGCAAGACCGGTTTCACCTACGGTTGTGCACATCTTATCCCTGCGGGACATCGGGAAAAGGCGCGCTACGTATCCCTTAGTCCTGTTAATCACCGCTTCGCGCCATTCCTAATACCTCTTTCTTCTTTTTCTTGTAACTCGTAACTCGTAACTTATAGAGGTGTAAACCGTTGATACAAAGCCATCAACTTTTTACGGTGTCTCCGGTTTTTAAGCATGACCCATGGTAACTTGTAACGATAAAAGAACCGTCTTTTAGCCTTTTCCTATTATATCCTTGAATGATATATGTTTTACACTCGACTTGCGGAAAAGTAACGCGCCGATGCAAATGCCTATGGCCAACGTAAACAGGAGGGACATGGTCAGCATCAGGTTGTGCGATATTTCGATTAGTATATGAGGATTTTGTTCTACTGTGGGCAGATCAGTAATCTTTATACCGGCAAGCATGGTTTTATAAGCAAACATACCCGGAATCATCGTGATACACGCGGGCATGGTGAATACCACAGGAGGACTGTCTACCTTATGCGCCGCGAAAATGCCTACCAACCCAATCAGCACCGAACCGGCAAGTGTAGCCGTTATCAACCCGAAATCAAGTTGAACCAGAATGAAACGAACGCAATGCCCCATTCCGCCCAGTAACCCGGCAACCCATAGCAAACGCCTTGGAGAACCGAATAATATAGCCCAGCAGAATCCGACGATAAAGGCGATTCCGAAGTCGCGTAAAATATTTAAGATGGTTAATTCTTCCATTTTTCTGTTCTTTTAGAAATTACTGATACCCATAAGCGTGATACATAAAGTCATACCGGCGGCGATACATAACAGTATGAATCCGCCGAACAAAGCCCTGTTGATGGCTGAGGATAAATAGCCTTCGATAAGGTCTATCACACAATTGATAAGAGGTACGCCGGGTATAAGGTACAGCACAGCGGTAGCCATCGCCGCCTCGGGATGCGAACCTATTTCGTACAGGCTGCCCAGCCCTGTGATCAACGTGGTGACAAACGCGGCGATAGAGATACATATCATTGGATTGAACGATTTCTTGGTGAGTACAACCCGTACCATATAACCCAAAAACGCCGCGGCAAAAGCCACGATAGCGTTCATTGTATCGCCCAAGGAAAACAGGCATAGCCCCGCGCAAGAAAATCCGACAGCGATAGCGACATATATGTCTTTGTAGCAGGGTTTTGTTTTTATATGGGCAAATGCTCTTTCTACTTCGGTTATAGAGAGACGTTCTTCTTGCACTTTCCACGACAGGTGCGATATGTCTGTCAGCACGGCAAGGTGCACGTTATGAGGCGGAGAGTTCTTAAATCGCGTCACAGAGTTGCTTGGGTCATTGAGGTCTTTGACTGTAACCAACAATCCCTTGAATGTAGGGCTTATATTCACTTCAAATTCCCATGTGGCGGCAAGCCTTCCTATATTACTGTTCAAACGACCGCTATGCGCGCCGGAAGCGAGCAAATAAGTCCCTATATCTAATATGAGGTCGGCAAGGCGTTGGGCAGGTATCTTTTCACTCTCTGTTATGTTTATATACATTTGCATCATTGTATAATAATGCTGCAAATGTACATAAAATTGAAGAATTTTTTATACTTTTGCGATTATATGAAACACTATACAAACTATAATATATATGAGAATTTTTCAGGTTATAACAGTTTCTGAATATGGGGGCGCTCAAACCATTGTTTCGGATCTCGTTAGAAACCTAAGTTCTGAAAACGAGTTGTTTATTCTTTATGGAGGCAATGGAGAAGCTTGGGGGAATCTGGGCGATAATTTTACGCGCATCAAGCTGAATGGTCATCGCAAAGAAGTATCCTTTAGGGATATAACTCTCTTTTTCAAGCTTGTTTATTATCGCTTTAAATATAAGCCGGATATTGTACATTTGCATTCATCAAAGATGGGTGTTTTAGGACGTTTAGCTTTTAGCCGTAAAAAAATAGTATATACGGTACATGGGTTCGATTCTGTACGCACGGCGTTTCGCAAATTTTTAGTTATAGAAAAATTATTAAAGAACAGAGCTTTTCGTATTGTAGGCGTCAGCCAGTATGATGTAAATAGGATGGAGGAGGAGAACATTTATAAAAATGTGGAACGAATATATAATGGCGTTACCGATCATTATCTCCATCATTTGGATGTGGATAATCCCGTTACCGACAAGCTGAAATCCATAAAGCGGAAACACCGGAAAGTTGTAATGTGTATATCAAGAATCTCCAGACAAAAGAAGTTTGATCTTTTTCTTGGTATAGCGGCGGTAATGCCTCAATACGCTTTTGTTTGGATAGGCAATAAAGAAAAGATAGAAGGTCTTCCCGAAAATGTGTATTGTTTGGGGGAGATGCATTCCGCGTATTCATATCTGAAATATGCGGATGTTTTTATTCTTCCATCCAATTATGAAGGTTTGCCGATGTCTATCTTGGAATCTTTGGCTTTTGGCGTGCCTATTGTGGCGTCTGCCGTGGGAGGTATCACCGAAGTTTTAGATGGAAAAAACGGTTTTGCGGTAGAAAATAACGTGGCTGATTTTAAGGATAAAATAGAGTATATTGTATCTGATAAAAATAGACAAGAAACGATGTCGCAATATGCAAGGCAATCATATCTTGCCAACTTCACAATCGAAAAAATGGTAAACAGTTATAAAGCTGTTTTTGAATCAATCGTAGCGAATAAGAAATGAACCAACCTTTAGTTTCGGTACTGATTCCCTGCTATAATGTAGAGAAATATGTAGAAGAATCAATACGATCTATTCTAAATCAGACATATCTAAATTTGGAAGTCGTAGCTATAAATGACTGTTCGACAGATCGCACAGGCGAATTGTTACAGCAATTGGCAGACGAAGATTCTCGAATGAGGGTGGTGGCAAATGAAGCGAATTTAAAACTGATTAAGACGCTTAATAAAGGTATATTATTGTGTAATGGCGAATATATCGCGCGCATGGACGCGGATGACATCTCATTACCTACCCGGATTGAAAAGGAGGTGAATTTTCTGGAAGAACACAAAGAACACGACATCGTCAGTACGCAATTCTATGCTTTCCGCTCCGAAAATCCGAAAAAAAAGGATCTGAATCACAGCCCGTTGTTTGATAATGAACTAAGGGCTTATATGTTATTTCGTTCCGGTATTTGCCATCCGGCTGTTATGATTCGCCGAAGAGTTTTTACGGAACTGGGTTTAAAGTTTGAGGCGGAATATTTGCATGTGGAAGACTATGCTTTATGGTCGGAAGCGCTGTATAAAACCAAATTGGCAAATATCAGTGAACCTCTGTTGCTATACAGGGTACATAAGAATCAAATATCGTCCTTGCATGAAGAGCTGCAAACCGAGAATAAGAAAAAAGTATATAAAATACATTGCAACCCTTTAGGTTTACCCGTGGATGAAGAATCCATAAATATATACGCCTCTGTCGCGATGTGTGTTCCTCTGTATTCGACTTTTGATTATTTAAATCGTTGCGAAGCGTTTATGCAGTCGTTGATTCGTTTAAATAATGATAAACCCTTTTGCGACAACGAATTTCTTCAACGCTTATTGTCTATCACCTGGTTACGTTTATGTGCGAATTCGCGTTTAGGACTAAAAGTTATAAAGATACTCCGAGCATCATCATTGTATAAAAAAGAAAATTATACCTCCAGAGATTTGGCTATTTTTTATACAAAGTGTACTTTTAGACTCAAATACAAAAAATCTCTTATTTATAAACTCGTATTCAGATAATAAAGATATGCCAAAGCTAAAACATATACTACCAATGTTATTACCTTTGCTATTGACATTTTACCATATATATCCTCAGGCTTTGGATGTTATGGGATCTTCTTTTATCTTGTTTTCCGGGTTGGTGGGACTTGCGGTCTATGCCTACCACCATTTTCCATTCAAAGAGGTCGTTTATATACTTGCCGCCACATTCATTGTTTTTCTCGTGTTTTATACCTCAACATGGATTAATGGTGAAGTTGATGATTTCTATGTAAGTTATGTTAAAAGTAGGCTTGCCTGGTTCTTTTCGGCATATCTGATTATTTTACTGATATTTAAGGTGCATAAGAAACCTACGCTGAATACCGTTTTATTGTATATTGTAGGAGCCATAGCGTTGCAGTCTTTATTTGCGTTTCTAATGTATATTAGCGAACCTATCGAAAATTTTCTTTTCTCACTGCAGATGCAGGTTGACTATACCAAAGAAATCATGGATGAAGCCGGTAGCCAACGCTTGATGGGATACGGAATCGGATTCTTCGGAGCGGGAGCCATCAGTGGAATCGGATTAGTTATTTTATCTTATCTCTTTATGAGGTTAAGATTAAACACGAAAGAATTCCTCTTGCTCGCGGGAGTATATGTTTTTATATTCTACATAGGTTTGTTCATGGCTCGTACCACAGTTATAGGCATGGCGGTAGGATTTGGAGTAATAGCGGTCTTGTATATATGGGATAACAGGTCTGAACGAAAGCAGGCTAAGACATTTATTATCTCATCCATATTTTTAATGATTGCCGGATACATATTTGCCATGTTCTATTTTTCGAGCTTCTCCGATTGGGCGTTCGAGCTGTTTACCAATTTTTTTGAACATGGCAAATTAGAAACAAAATCATCCAATGGGTTAGCCGAAATGTTTAAGATACCGGAAGAAGTTTCCGTCCTTATTATCGGAACCGGATCATCCGCATTTACCGGCAGCGACGTCGGATATACCCGATTACTTTTCTATACCGGTATCTTTGGCGTGCTTGCGTTCTTTTTATATCAAATGTACATTATAAAGTTGAGCCTAACGAAAGATTGGGGAGTAAATATTATATCCATTGCTTTGTTTATCTATACATTAGTATTAAATCTAAAGGGTTTTATAGACTTAAACCTTGTTTTGTATATCATTTTTTTCTATTTCATGTTTTACAAGTATTATGTCTATTATCCCAGACTATACAGGCAAGTAAAGAAAAAGCAGAAAACATTGAAACGATATGGGAATAGCCCATCAAAGCCATTGACATAAGACGATGAAAGAATGTATTATATTAGCCGGAGGATTAGGTACACGCTTACAATCTGTGGTTAGCGATGTACCCAAATGTATGGCTTTGGTCGCGGGCAAGCCCTTTTTAAGTTATTTGTTTGACTATGCGGCTGAGCAGGGATTTGATCATTTGATATTATCGTTAGGATATAAATCAGAGGTTGTTTTGCTTTGGCTTGAAGATAAACAATTCCCGTTCAAGGTATCGTATGTAATAGAAGATTCACCTTTGGGAACAGGTGGAGCCATAAAATTAGCGTTTGAAAAAGTATCCGGCGATAGTTCTTTTGTCTTTAATGGAGATACTTTTTTTGACGTTGACACAGACTTACTAAAGCGTTTTCATGAAGAAAACGAGGCGTCTGTTTCTTTAGCATTGAAACCGATGGTCGATTTTGACCGCTATGGGTCTGTGGACATAAATTCGCGTGGGCGTATTACGCTTTTTAACGAAAAACAATATTGTAAAGCCGGTTTAATAAATGGAGGTGTATATGTGATCAATCAGGATATATTTTCACGATTGGACTTGAATGATAAATTTTCTTTCGAAAAAGACATATTGGAAGCGCATATCAAAAATTTGGTTATTTGCGGATATGAACAAAACGGATATTTCATCGATATTGGCATCCCTTCCGACTTTGAAAAGGCAAACATTGATTTTCGGAATAGATAAATAAATGAATGATTTAAATACATATAATTATTTATTTCTGGACAGGGACGGAGTAATAAATATTGAACGACCGGACGATTATGTCAAAAATATTTCAGAGTTCATTTTTATTGAAGGTTCCGTACAAGCCATAGCCAAATTATCGAACAGATTTAAGTATATTTTCATTGTTACAAACCAGCGAGGCGTTGGAAAAAATATCTTGACGCTTCATTCTTTACAACAAATACACGATCACATGCTTTCTGAAATTGAAAAAGCCGGAGGTAAAATAACGCGAATATATTGCTGTACGGATCTAAACTCAACCTCTATAAATAGAAAGCCAAACATAGGGATGGCGTTTCAGGCTCAACGGGATTTTCCTGACGTAAATTTCGCGAAGTCAATTCTGGTTGGAAACAGCAAATCCGATATAGACTTTGGCAACAAACTGGGTATGTTCTCTGTTTTGGTTGGAGACAAATACAGCGCCGAGGATAAAATATATCGGAATATAGACGCATATTGTGAAAATCTGTATAAGTTTGCAGAGAAATTTTAAATAGAGAAACTATCAGATTATGATAATAAGAAGTAAAGCTCCATTTAGATTAGGACTGGCCGGCGGAGGAACTGATGTTTCTCCATACTCGGATTTGTATGGAGGTTGTATTTTGAATGCGACTATCAATTTATATGCTTACGCGAATATAGAACCGCGCGATGATAACAAAATTGTATTCCGCATTCCTCAAACTAAAGAAGAATATATCTTTGACTCAGTCTTGGAACTACCCATATCGGATGATAAGGCGGATTTGATGAAAGGTATTTACAATAGGGTTATCAAGGATTTTATACATAAGCCTTTATCTTTCACCTTAACCTGCGCTTTGGAAGCGCCTTTCGGTTCGGGATTGGGTACATCGTCCACATTGGCGACGGCTATTCTCGGGGCTTATACCGAATGGCTCTCCTTGCCTTTGGGCGATTACGACCTTGCATATCTGGCTTACCTCATCGAAAGAATAGACTTAAAACAAGCAGGAGGAAAACAAGATCAATATGCCGCGGCGTTTGGCGGCTTCAATTTTATGGAGTTTTATGCCGACGACAAAGTGATAGTCAATCCGTTGCGTATCCGCAATGAGACCATCAATGAACTATCCAACAACTTGTTGCTTTATTATACAAATTCCAGTCATAATTCCGGAGACATTATCAAAAAACAGCAAAAGAATGTAAAAGAGCGCAAAGAGAAATCTTTGGAGGCGATGCATCAGATAAAGAAACAGGCTTACGAAATAAAAGAAGCCATCCTTAAGAATAACTTAGATGAAATAGGTTGTATCCTACATCGCGGATGGATATACAAAAGGGATATGGCTGAAGGTATATCGACCCCTTTATTTGAAGAGCTATACAATACCGCGATAAACGCAGGCTCAACAGGAGGTAAAATATCCGGAGCCGGAGGTGGAGGATATGTTTTCTTTTACTGCCCCGGCAATACGCGTTTTTCCGTTGCCAAAGCATTGGAAGGGCTTGGAGGACGGGTACAGGCTTATACGTTTACAAAAAAAGGGCTGGAAACCTGGCATACAAAATAAATCCGAATGAAAGTAGCGGTTCTTATACGTGTTTATGACAGAATTGAGGATTTGAAATATAATCTTCAAATCATATCTGACACGTGGAAAGAAAATGATTATTATATCATTGTTGTCAGTAATGGGAAAAGTAATGGCTTTGAAATTTTGCCCGAATCGTTACCCTTCATTGATAAACTTATTATTTTGGAAAAAAACGCCGGACATCGGAGAGGAAATTCCCAGTTGCTGACGGAAGGTATAAAACATATTCCCTCCGACTGCGGATATACCCTTATTCTGGAAGCCGACACATGGATGTTTGGCGATCCCGTAATATCTAAATATACAAGTTTACTGGAAAAATCCGCGGCCGTTTGGGCTAGCGCGGAGTGGTATGACAAATATTACGCGCTGGCTACCGATTTTGCTATCTTAAAAACAGAATACATCCGACAAAATCCGGGCATATTCGACTTTGAACTTTTTCCTGAATGCCATATTTCGAATTTCTTGAGGGATACCAATGCCGAATATATATGGATCAAGGAAAACATGCCGGTGCATGTGCCCAGTTATGTGAAACTTGGTTATCCGTATGTGCCTAATATCAAAGAAGGGCGTTTCTACGTGTTTCCAAAATCGAAGACGGCTACACATCATATTGAGTTTCTTAGAGGTGGAATGCTTCAGAAAAAGCGATATCTTAATATATTGGCGGATTATGACTATTTTCCGGATATTAAGTCGCCGAATAAAGCTTGGAATCGTTTAAAAATGCGCTTCTGGGTTGGATTAAGCAACCTTTTTATCAAGAGGAGCTGGTATAGTAAAAAGACATATAAAGACATCGAAGAAGAGTTTGATTTATGATATTTTCATCCTATAGTTTTATTTTCATTTTCTTACCTATTGTGCTTTTGCTATATTTCGGCATGGCGCGATATGTAAATCGGAGATTTCAACAAATTTTCCTTATTGTGGCATCTCTGGTATTTTATAGCGCATTATTTTTTCAGGGTTTTAATCACTTATGGTATATAGGGCTTATCCTCTCTTCGGTAATCGTAAATTATGCCGTGGCCTATGAAGTGGAAAATATAAAAAAACCGCGTGTCAAGCGAATTGTTTTCCTGATAGGGATACTGTTTAATATTTGTTTGTTAGGGTATTACAAATATTATAACTTCTTCATAGAAAATATCAATTATGTTTTTGACGCCGAATTTATAATAAAGCAGATTGCATTGCCTGTCGGGATTAGTTTCTTTACATTTCAGCAAATTGCTTTTTTAATCGGGGTTTGGAAAAGAGAGGAACGCGTCCCTGATTTTTGGGATTATACGCTGTTTATTGTGTTCTTTCCCCAGCTGGTAGCCGGTCCTATCATTTTCCTCAAAGATGTACTGCATCAATATCAGGATGAGCAAAACCGGTTCTTTAGCAGTAAAAATTTTTCAGCCGGGCTGTTTATTTTCGCAATCGGTTTATTCAAGAAAGCCGTGATTGCGGATACTTTGGATAATTTTGTCTTCTATTCTTACCTTACGCCCGAAAAGTTATCATTTGCAACGTCGTGGCTTGCATCATTATCTTATTCTTTCCAAATATATTTTGATTTCAGCGGATATTCCGACATGGCGATAGGCTTGGCGAAAATGATGAATATAAATATACCTGTCAATTTTTATTCCCCTTATAAGTCGGTAAGTATTACCGAGTTTTGGAAGCGTTGGCATATTACTTTAGGGCGGTCGCTGGCAGTACTCATTTATTATCCGTTAGGAGGAAATCGAAAAGGACTGCCCCGTACATGTTTCAATCTGTTCATGGTGTTTTTTGTCAGCGGTATATGGCATGGCGCGGCATGGACTTTCATTGTTTGGGGTATCGCGCATGGTATTGTAAGGGTTTTTGAGAAACTTTTTATGAAGCAACTGCAGAAAATTCCCGACCTGATAAGGATTTTCTTTACATTTATATTTGTCAACGCGGCATGGGTGCTGTTCAGGTCTCCCAATTTTGAGACGGCTCTGATAGTACTAAAAAATATGTTTCTGCCCGAAAGCCTTAGTTTCAGTGGAATAGCGGAAATGGCATACAACACCAGCATAACATATCCGCACAACATCGCGATGATATATGTGCTGGCTCTCCTGTCTATCGTGGCTGTACTGATATTCTTGCTTCCTAAAAACAGTATTGATAACTACAATGAATTTAAACCAACGGTCAAGAACGCATTCGCCATAGCCGTGTTGTTTTCCGTGTCGATTATTCATTTTTCGAGAGTCGGGGCTTTTATATATTTCAATTTTTAGCGGATGGCAACAACAGAGAATAAATATTCATATAAGCGGTTTCTCATTATAGTTTCTGTACTGACAATATTAATGTTGTCGGCGATAGGCTTAATGAGCTATATTGTCGATCCTTTTTTCCAGTTCAGGGTAGAAAAGGATAGCCGTTACTTCCTCAATCCATGGCTCATAAATGGAGGATTGGCAAAAAATTACGACTATAATACCGTGATACTTGGCTCGTCCATGGTGCAGAACTATGATTTGTCTATCTTGAGAAAAAAAGATGCTTCGGTAAAACCGATAAAGCTATCTTCCGGCGGAATGAACAATAAGGAAATGGAGTATCTGTATTCTTTTATAAAAAAAGATAGCCTCAAATCCATTATTATTAATATTGATATTCCTCAATTGAATCTCGGATTTGAAGAAGTGCGTTTTCCACGCTTTCTGTATGACAACACATTCCTAAATAAGATGGAATATCTGTATGGCTATGAGACTTGTGTCCGTTTTATGCCGATAGATATAATTCTCCCCTTATATTTGAAGGGCAAGAATCCGGAAGACATTTCACCCGCCTACAAGATGAAGACGGATATTGATAACATCGGTAATAATAGTTATGAAAATGAGTATAACGCCGAATATGTAAAAGAATTATATCTGAGCGGCAGAACTGTCTCCCTGCAAAATTTGGATGGTATGCGCGAACGTATGCGAGCAAAATTAGACACACTGCTGACCTGTATGGAAATAAATAAATATAAAAAGACTGAGTACAAATTTGTTTTATCTCCTTACTCTGCTCTATATTGGTATCACACTCGGAAAAACGGATATTATAACCAGTTTATTGATTTTGTTTATTATCTGAATAAGTCCGTGGAAAAATATGATAACGCAAAACTTATGTTCTTCTCCGATTTTGATGAAATAACCGATTTAAACTATTATACAGATATTTCGCATTTCAATCCGGAACTATCCAATAAAGTTATTGATAATGTTTATAATCCTGAGTATGAACTTAATTCATCGAACATCGAATATAAAACGCAACGATTAGATAGTCTGGTGAATGTATTTACTGAAAAGAATAAAGATTGGCTACCTAAAAATTAATTAGATATGTTTGTAGTAAATGGAAGGTATTTGACACAAAAGGCGACAGGGGTTCATCGTTA
>JAISKQ010000010.1 GCA_031260865.1 Prevotella sp. | reverse complement strand
ACTTTGTGCTTCAGGATGATGAAAAAACATTGAACGACAAGCAGATTGACGCGATTATGCAAAAAATACAAAAGTCGTTGGAAAATGAATTGGGAGCGCAATTGAGATAGAAGTTAATGGACGAATAGTTTATGCCGATATGCCGATTAAATGCTTTCTCTCTTTGCGTCTTAATCGGCACATTGGCAAATAATCTCATTGGCTAATTGATTTTACGGTTATGAATACATTAAAACGTTCATTACTTATTCTATTTTCTTTCGCTTGTATCGCTATTTCGGCACAAGTCTATCACACACAGGCTGTTTCCCCTGAAATATATACCATACAAGTAAACAAAAACGGAGATTGGAATCAATATCCCGTAATAGGGCTGAACAGTAACGACTTTGTATTCATCAGCTTCGACCGTATATCGGAAAATTCATACAGTCGATTACGCTATCGTGTCGTTCATTGCGACGCGTATTGGAAACCCGGTAAAGAAATATCCGAGATCGACTACCTGAACGGATTCAACGATAACCCTGTCAATGATTACGACGCTTCTATAAATACCACCGTGGAATACACGCACTTCAACTTGGCTATTCCAAACAAGGATGTCACCCTAAAACTTTCGGGGAATTACGCGGTGGAAATATATGAAGACGGAGCGCCTGACGAAACATTGCTGACCGCGTGTTTCTCGGTCGTCGATTCACAAATAAGCATCGGAGCTACCATATCATCCAATACGGATATTGATGCCAACCGCGCGCATCAACAATTATCGTTCACGGTCATGCACCCAAAATTCAATATACGCGACCCGTTTACCGACTTGAAAGTATTTGCCTGGCAAAACAACAGGTTAGATACCGAACGGCGACAAATAAGGCCGACTTATATAAATACGGGGAAACTAATATACGAGCACAACCGAAACCTGATATTTGAGGCGGGGAATGAGTACCGCCGTTTCGAAACAGCCAGTTACAGGTACAATGGTATGAATGTGGAGCATATTGAATATGAACGTCCGACTTATAATATGTATCTGGTCACGGATAAAGTACGCGCCGGTCGCGGATACAGTTACGATCAGGATCAGGATGGAAAATATGTCATCAGGAGCAACGAGAGCGATAACAGCGAATCGGGGGCGGACTATTTCAACACTGTTTTCTCTTTGGCGATGGACAATCCTATTTCGGAAGATATATATGTGACCGGCAGCTTTACCGACAATAATTTCACGGATAAATACAGGATGATATACGATGAGCAAAATAAAGTGTATAGCCTGCCATTGCTATTGAAACAAGGCCTATACAACTATCTGTACCTGACCCAATCGGGAAGCAATTACTCCACCGCCAAAATAGAAGGCAATTATTACGAGACCGAGAATGAGTATTATATATTTGTATATTATCGTCCGTCGGGACAACGATACGATAGCCTGATAGGTGCACAGCATATTTCATCAAGGAAGAAGTGAAACGGAAACGATTGTGTCGAGGAGCGTACAGGCAGACTGTAATTATTCTATAAAAAAATATTTTTTCAAAACAACTTTTTGCTTGAAAAGTAATAAATAATTATATTTGTGCTTGAATTAAAATTAAAACTAAAATATGATATAAAAAAGAAATAAGCGCGTAGTCAATACGCATACATATTTAGCATTTTGCGTTATTCTTGCTATTAGAAAATTTGCCGATTAGAAATAGACCGTAAGAATAAGTTAAATGTTCACGTAATAAGCGTGAACTTAACTGATTCCATGGTCTAAGGTTACGGCAAATACCACTAATAGCGGGATACAAGTTAAGTATCACGCTTTCTTTATGTCAAAAAATAAAATTCGACACCCAAAAAAGAGAGCACAATATATGAATCAGAATCGTGCCTGATCCCTCGATAATACGAGGTTAAACTGCTGGAAAACACTTGGATGAATGAGCATTAATTAGCTTATAAACGATTAAATACAAGAAAAATGGGCACGCTTGATTTAAATAGAGTCGCGATTGGAATGGGTAAAACAATCAAATTACTATTGGATTTAGAGCCACAAATAAACGACCGTAGCGATGTCTATGAACATAAAGAATATTTATATTTTATCGCGTATGTTTGTAGAGTGTCCATATTGGACAGGATTGAGAATAATTCATGGATACGCGTTACTACACCCATAATAATTCCACTGGATTTATACCGCGCACGAAAAGAAACAATTTTTACAGGATTGATTCTTACCGTGGACAAAGTAAAAAAGCTTGCGCACGCGGATTTTGAAATCAGTCAAAATATTGAATCTATTCTTGAAAAAGGAGACTTCTTTTATCTCATAGAAAGTATAGTGCCACAAATTATAAAATCACAATTATGAAACTGCTTAAAATAGAGTTTCCTCGTTCGCCCGGGAGGGTATCTGTGTGTGGGTTACAATGATAAAGCTAAAATAAGCAGAAGGAGCAGGCAAAAAACATCTCAAAAAATCACCAAAAACAAAATTTTAACGATTAAATCCGCATAAAATTCAGAAAAAATTGTCTTATATAGAATAGTTACAAGTTACAAGTTACGAATAATAAGTAATAAGTAATGGGTAATGGGTAATGGGTTTTGAGTTAAAAGTAATAAGTAGTAAGTTCTGAGTAATAAGTTGTGAGTTTACGAGAGTTCTATTTTACAAGTTTACAAGAAGAGGAAGAAGAATGGCGCGAGGCGGTGTTACCATGGAAGTGTTACTTTTGTCACTTTTTCAACAATAAACCATTCGCGGCGCAATGCGATGATTGAAAAGGTCTTTGATATGATGATATAGTTACAAGTTACAAGTTACGAGAAAATGAAGAAGAATGGCGCGAAGCGTTGTTACCCGAAAACTGTTACGTTTGTCACTTTTTTAAAGTTTTTAAGTGTACAAGTTTACAAGAGTTCTAGCAATGCTAGTAAACTTGAATTCTAGTAAACTTAAATCCTAAAAAAACTGTTACTTTTGTCACCTTTTTTGAGTTTTGAGTAATGAGTAGTAAGTAATGAGTTTACAAGAAAGAATTTAAGAATGAGGAATTACGAATTAAAAATGACGCAAAGCGATGTAACCCGAAAACTGTTACTTTTGTTACTTTTTAGAACTCTAGTAAACTATTTAATGAAAACTGTTACGTTTGTCACTTTTTTTAAGTTTTGAGTTTTGAGTAGTAAGTAATGAGTAATTAGGAATGAAAAAGAATGCTGCAAAGTGACGATGACTAAAAACTGTTACTTTTGTCACCTTTTTAAGTTTTGAGTTTACAAGCGTGCAAGTTAACAAGAGTTCTAGTATACTAATAAATTAGAGTTCTTGTACATTTGAACTCTAATTTACTACTTACTGCTACTTACTGAAAAGTGTTACTTTTGTCACTTTTTGCAGCAGCCTCTTGATGTCCTGTCTTGATTATTCTTTGAACATTTCATCGAAATCAACAACTTGTTTTCCCGGTAATACCTGATTAAGAACAACACCTATAATTGAAGCTAAAGCCATGCCTTCTAATGAGAATACCTTCCCAATGTGGATAGCCGCTCCGCCAATGCCAATAACCAGTATGACGGACGATATGATAAGGTTGCGTTTCCGGCTGAAATCAACTTTGTTTTCCACCAACATACGCAAGCCGCTGGACGCGATAATACCAAACAAGAGAATGGACACGCCACCCATCACAGGGGTAGGGATCGTTGATAACAGCGCGGCTATCTTTCCGCAAAATCCGAACAAGATGGCAAAGATAGCGGCTCCTACAAACAGATAGATGCTGAATGCCCTTGTGATAGCCAACACGCCGATGTTTTCCCCGTATGTGGTATTCGGCGGTCCTCCGATAAATGAAGCCATCATGGTGGCTACGCCGTCTCCCAGCATAGAGCGGTCTAATCCGGGGTCTTTTATCAAGTCTTTGCCCACGATTTTGCTGAGAACCAACTGATGACCGATGTGTTCGGCTATCGGAACAATGGCGACAGGAACCATCATCAGGAAGACTCTCCACGTGAATGAAGGGGTATAATCTACAAAAGGAATCATAAAAGAAGGAACCTCTATCCAGTTTGCGTTTATGACAGATTGTAAATCTACGATACCCATAATGATGGAGAATATATATCCGCCGATGATACCTATCAATACCGGAATCACGCTTAGGAACCCACGAGTGAAAATCGCGGTAAGTATCGTGATTGTCAAGGTTACCAAGCCTATTAGCACGTAGGTAAGATCGTATTCTCCTGCCGAATTGTTTGTTGACATATTAACGGCTGTCGCCGATAATCCCAGTCCTATAACCATAATCACAGGTCCTACTACAACAGGAGGCAGCAGTTTCATCAGCCAATTTGTTCCGGCTCTGGATATGATTAACGCGACGATAGAATAAGTTACCCCCACCAAAAAACTGCCCACCAGAAAGCTACCCATACCCACTCCCGACGAGGGGTCGAGTTCCAATGCTTTAACAGCGATAATGGGATTGATAAACGCAAATGAAGAGCCTAAATAAGACGGAACTTTCCCTTTGGTGATAACTATAAACGCCAGCGTTCCTATACCACTGGAAATCAAGGCTACAGCCGGACTCATTCCTGTGAGAGCCGGTACTAAAACAGTAGCTCCAAACATGGCGAATAGGTGCTGTATGCTTAGTAGCAGCCATTGCGCCGGTTTTGGTTTTTCGTGGATGCCTAATACAATTTTCTTTTCTTCTTTCATTTTCAGGTTCAATATATTTTTGGTTGAGCATAAAAAAAGCCGAGAACAACAGACTGTTCGGCTCTATATCAGATGTTTAATATTACTATAATTGTTATTCCCACTATCCTAAATTTTATTGGGGCTAAAGGTAATATTTTCCTGAAAAATAAGGGAATACTTTAAGGGAGAATTTTTCCTTAAAAAAAGACAATGTCAGCAAGGCGTGCCTATACTAACATTGTCTCATCACTATAATAAAATCAGAATCATTTTTCTATCCGTATCCTGGCGTCCACGGCGGTTACCTTTTCTTCATTGGCAAGAAGAGGATTGATGTCCATTTCTTTTATTTCGGGGGCAAATCGGAGCATAACAGACAGTCGGACAATTATTTCAACAAATAGTTTTTCGTTCAATCCTTTCTGTCCCCGCGTCCCTTTGATAATCTTGTACGCTTTTAATGATTGTACCATAGAGTTAGCCTCATGAAAGCTTAGAGGCGCTAATCCGGATGCTACATCTTGCAGTATTTCCACAAAAATTCCGCCTAATCCGCATAATACAATATGTCCGTATGTAGGCTCGTATTTTGCGCCTATAAATAATTCTTTGCCCGAAAGCATCGGTTGTATCATTACAGATGTAGCTTCGGGTATTTTCATTATTCGTTCAAATTCAATGGCTAAGTGATTTGCCGCGCGTATATTCAATACCACGCCGCCCACATCTGATTTATGTATGGGACCAACACATTTTGCTACCACGGGGAATCCTATTTTTTCGGCAAACGCAATCGCTTCTTCTTTATCTGCTGTAACTAATTCCTGCACTTGGGGTATTCCTGCCGCGTCGAATAATTGCTTGACAATATCGCTGTTCACGTATCCGTTAGGAGCTTTATCTATAATCGAACGTATTCGGGGAATATTGACAGATACGTCTTCTATTTTTCCAGCCGATGGCGGCGTCCACGATACTACTTTCGAAAGGGCGTTCGCCAGAGCATATTCGTCCGTGAAATTGACATGCCCTCTTTTCACAAAGTTATCCATTTCCTGCATGGCGGCTATAACAGATGGAAGGATAGGGTATATAGGCAGTTTACATGTATTTATTTTTTGATCCAATATTTCATAAGCCTCCGCAACATTGCTTACGCCCGGATTTCCATATATTACGGCAATGCCATCTATTTCTTTAAAGTGTTTTTCACAGAAATCGATGCAGGTAGCCATGTGCTCTCCTGTTCCCGTTCCTATTATATCAATAGGATTTGATACGGCAGCCCCGGGAAGAAGATGTTTTTTTAATTCAGCCGCAAGTTCTTTGTCTATTTCAGGAACATCAATATTCCCTTTCGACAGCGCATCGGTAAGTATAACGGCAGGTCCTCCCGCTTGGGTTATAATGGCCAGATTATGACCTTTTAGTTCTTTCAGTGACAGCACGGCGGCTACATTCGCCAATTCTTCACGCGAATAGCAACGAATGATGCCGGCTTTACGGAACAAGGCTTCTACCGCGGAGTCTGAACTGGCTATTGCTCCTGTATGTGATGACGCGGCACGGCTACCGGAGGATGAACTTCCTGATTTTATAGCAGCTATTTTACATCCTTTGTTGATCAAGGATGAAGAGTGTAACAAGAATCTGTCAGGGTCGGCTATTTTTTCCAGATATAAAAGTTTGATTTTTGGACTGATCTTCGGATCAAATTCGTTATCCAGATATTCTAATATATCTTCTACACCTACCTGCGCGGCATTACCTATCGACCATGCTGAATTAAATCTTAATCCAATTCGCATGGCTGATTCTATAATGTATGTAATCGTTCCGCCCGAACTGGAAATAATATCTACACCTTGTGTGTCAAGACTTGGCACAGGACGGGTAAATATACTTTGATGCTTGGTATTAAAGAATCCTGAACAGTTTGGCCCTATCATGACCGCGCCTGCTTTATTTACTATTTCTACCAATTTATGCTCTCTGGCAGCTCCTTCTTCAGATTCTTCGCTAAATCCTGCGGAAAAAACAATAAATGCTTTGACGCCTTTTTCATTAGCCAGATATTCCACCGTTGCAAGACATTGATTTGCAGGTATGGAAATAATAGCCAAATCGGTCTGTGGAATTTCTTCTATACTTTTATATGCTTTTATTCCTTGTATTGTTCCTCCTTTGGAATTTACAACATATAAATCTTTATTAAAAGTACCATTTATAATATTGTGCAAAACACTACCTCCGGGTTTCAAAATGTTATCGGAAGCGCCTACTACTACAATGCTTTTTGGGTTTACTAACTGGTTATAGATCATAATTAAGGTATTTATGTGATATTTTGTGTAAAAATAGTGATTTTTATACTATACCGACAATCTATTTTTATAATATAAAACATGTTTTTGCAAAATATTATCAAATACTACTTATTGCTTAGTATGGTCGCGACACATCACTACATTACCTATTGTTTTTTTTACTAATTTTTGACCGTTTAATAACATATTGCAAATTAATAAAATAAGGGGTAAATTTGAAGTTCGTTGAAAAAAAAAGATAAATTTTCTCTTTAAAATATTTGGAGTGTAATAAAAAGTTCCTTACTTTTGCA
>JAISKQ010000004.1 GCA_031260865.1 Prevotella sp. | reverse complement strand
TACAGTACGCTGAGCGTACTGCCTATATAGATAAGCTCTCTAACGAGAGCAAGTTTGATGAAATGAAGGAGAGATTACAAGAAGAAGAATATTAAGAAACAACGTTCGGCGTAGCCAATTAGGAATTAAGAAAAGAATGGAGCAAAGGGATGATGACCGAAAACTGTTACTTTTGTTACTTTTTAAGTTTTTGAGTGTACCAGAGTTCTAGCATGCCAGTAAACTTGAATTTTTGAACTCTATTTATCTAAAAACTGTTACCTTTGTCACTTTTCACAACAATGCTTTGAAAATAAGTAATATGAAAAAAGCACACGGAAAATTGAACTCAACGTCAATATAAACGTTGTATAACTATAAGTATATTAAAAGAATACGGTATATGGACATGATAGCACGGAGAAGATTACACCTGCTGTTTATCATATATCTTATAAATTGATTAAAACCTAATTATTTATGCTACCACCTAATTATCAGCAATTAAAAGACGTCTTATCAAAGACAATCCCCGAAAAACGCATAATAACCAATCCTTTGCAGTTATTGGCTTATGGTACGGATGCCGGCTTTTACCGTCTGATACCCAAAATTGTAGTGCAAGTACACACCGAAGAAGAAGCGTTGGAAGTAATACGCCAAACTGGACGTTTAAATATTCCGGTGACATACCGCGCCGCGGGTACAAGCCTCTCCGGACAGGCTATCACCGATTCTGTATTGATGATGGCGACACACGAGTGGCGCAACTATACAATCCTTGATGACGAAGCCCTGAAAATAAAATTACAGCCCGGAATCACAGGCGCGCGCGCCAACATTTACCTGCAACCATTCGGTCGCAAGATAGGACCTGACCCCGCGTCGATAAACGCCGCCATGATAGGCGGTATCGCCGCGAACAACGCAAGTGGAATGTGCTGCGGCACAGACCAGAACTCATATAAAACAATCGCCGACATCCGCGTTATCCTTTATGATGGAACTATTCTTGACACATCGGACGAAGAGAGTAAGAAAACGTTTATGGCGAAGCATCCCGAAATCATCCGTGAGATAGAACAACTGAGAGATAGCATAAAAGCCGATACGGTCTTAACGGAACGTATCAAGCGGAAATATAAAATAAAGAATACGACAGGGTATAGTATCAATGCCTTAGTGGATTATGAAAATCCTTTCGATATAATCAAGCATCTGATGATAGGCTCGGAAGGAACGCTTGCCTTTACCTCCAACATAACCTATTATACGGTCACCGATGAGAAGTACAAAGCATGCGCCTTAATGATATACGATACAATAGAGAAAGCCTGCGAAGTAGTTCCAATGCTCAAGCAAACACCTGTCGCCGCCGTGGAATTATTGGATAGGGAAGCGATACGCTCTATTGAAGATGATCGGGAAGCGCCCGAATATTTCCGTGCTTTGCCCGAAACCGCCTGTTTATTATTGGTGGAGATACAGGGTAATGATCAGAAAATAATGGGTGAGAAAGAGACGGTTATCCGTAAAGCGGTTGAATTTATGCCAACAATCCAGCTATACCGGTTTACGTCCGACCCTAAAGAATATAACTTCAATTGGAAAGCCCGCAAAGGATTGCTTTCGTCAATCGGCGGATTACGCAAAACAGGGACTACATGCCTGATAGAGGATGTCGCTTTCCCTATTGACAAGTTGGGCGAAGCATGCGTTGCCCTAAAAGACTTGTTTAAACGCTCCGGGTACACGGACGCCGTATTATATGGGCATGCTCTTGACGGCAATTTCCATATCGTTTTCTCTCAGGATTTTAATACGGCGAGCGAAGTACAGAAATACGCGGATATGATGGACGAATTGGCCGATATGGTCGTCAATCAGTTTGACGGTTCACTGAAAGCCGAACATGGGACAGGGCGTAATATGGCTCCGTTTGTGGAAAAAGAATGGGGCGAAACCGCTTACAAAATAATGCTCAGGATCAAAGAGATATTCGACCCTTACAAACTCATTAATCCGGGCGTGATTATCAACAAGAATCCAAAAATACACGTTGAGAACCTTAAACCGTTGCCTGCTGCGAACGAGATAATAGATAAATGTATGGAATGCGGTTTTTGTGAGCCGAATTGCGTTGCCGAAGGACTTACCTTATCTCCCCGCCAACGTATTGTCATCGCGCGCGAAACCTCACGGCTGAAAGCATTGGGAGAAGATCCCGCGCGTTTGCGACAAATGTTACGCGACGCTAAATACTATTCTAACGAAACATGTGCCACAGACGGACTTTGCGGATTGGTTTGTCCGGTGAAGATCGACACCGGAAAGTTTATCAAAGACTGCCGCCATGCCGAAGCATCCGATACGGCGAAGAATGTCGCCGCATATATCGGTAACCATCTCGACGGCGTTACTTCATCGATGAGAGGCGGCCTTAATTTCGTGCATTTCTTCCACTCCATATTAGGCGACACACTTATGGGAGGAATCGCTTCCGCCATGCGGTCTATTTCCTTCAAAACCATTCCGAAATGGAACAAGGATATGCCACAAGGCGCTCACAAAATAAAAGATCGTGTTGTGAATGCCGATCAAGCGGATAAGGTCGTTTACTTCCCTTCATGTATCAATCGCTCGATGGGGAAATCGAAAGGGTACGACAAAGGCGATGTGGAACTGACGAAGAAAACGCAAGAGCTATTGCGGCGCGCCGGTTTCACCATCATATACCCGGAAGGGATAAACAGCTTATGTTGTGGTATGGCATTTAGCAGCAAGGGATTGAAAGAGGAAGGCGCGCGCAAGTCGAAAGAGTTGGAAGAAGCCTTGCTAAAAGCGTCTGATAACGGCAAGTATCCGGTACTGTTTGATATGAGTCCTTGTTTTTATACTTTCCACGAAGCCAATCAGAACAAAGACCTGAAAATATATGACCCGGTAGAGTTTATGCTCGACTTTGTTATGCCTAAGCTGCAAGTGAAGCGTCCGCGCGAAGTGGTGACCGTATTTCCGGTGTGTTCGGTAAAGAAGATAGGTATGGAGCAAAAGCTTCTGCAACTTGCCAAATTGTGCTCTAAGGAAGTCACTTTCGTGGATACAAACTGTTGCGGATTCGCGGGAGACAGAGGCTTTACCTATCCGGAACTAAACGCGCACGGACAAAGGCATCTGAAAGAACAGATTCCCTCCGATTGTAAAGATGGCTATTCAACGAGCCGCACTTGCGAAATAGGGATGAGCGAATATAGTGATATAAACTTCAAGTCGATATTCTACTTGATTGATGAAGTAACAAGGTAATATTACAGATTTATATTCCTTATAGCCTTGCCGCACTCATAGCCCTCTTCGTAGAGAGCTGTGAGTTTATCGACGTCTTTCTCCATGCGATCTACCAAAACAGGTTTTCGGGGTCGTATTACGCAGATAACGCCTTCTTTTTCAAGCTTCTCAACCAAGTCGAGCTGTGAATTATAGAGGCTGTTCCTGCTGCTAAGAGCCTCACGCAGAGCAGGATATTTCCTGTATATAAAAGGAAGCGCCTTTGTCTCTTTAGTCTTTTTACGGTATCCCTCGTTTCGAGTCAGCACCACGATGTTCTTTTTATATCCCTGCGCCATAGCGCGGATAATCGGTATTGAATCACAGATGCCTCCATCAAGCATAGGTATATTATCCACGTATGTTATCGGGCACACAATCGGTAAACTACTGGATGCCTTCACTATATCTATAACTCTTTCTTTATTCGATTTTATTACTGTCCGGTAAAACCCGAAAAGAGGCAAAACACCATCACCAAACACTGATAAAACAGTATTTGTATTTGT
This sequence comes from Prevotella sp., assembly GCA_031260865.1. Classification (GTDB taxonomy): domain Bacteria; phylum Bacteroidota; class Bacteroidia; order Bacteroidales; family Dysgonomonadaceae; genus Dysgonomonas. The sequence goes on along the minus strand of JAISKQ010000004.1, from coordinate 181 downwards.
TTTTGAAAAAAGCAAGCCCCCTACTCAAAAAGGAGTGAATATTGGACGATTTTAGGAGGGGATTTTTCGTATGCCTCGGATATAATTTGCCACCCCCTGTTCGGATTTTCCATAAAGGCGATGAAATCTATGTAATACATTAAGGTTTGCCTGACCATTGTTACTATTTGCGAAAAGGAGC
>JAISKQ010000299.1 GCA_031260865.1 Prevotella sp. | reverse complement strand
ATTATAATAAATAAAAATGCGTTTTTTTATTTTACGCAAAGGAAATACTTTTTTTATAAATACATAAATTTAATGCTGTTATATATTTCTTATATTTAACAAAAGATGTGAATCCATATTCTTCTTTTCCCGCGGAAAGAAAGACAAATGATTATTTTCGTGAAAATTATTTGCCGTTCCATATTTATTTATATATTTGTTGTTAAATAATAGCTTTTAATTACAAAACAACATTTAATTAATAAATATATTAATTAAAGCGTTAATTAACAACAAACTAACATTGAAGCCATGAAGAAAAACATTTTTATTTCAGTTATCATCTTTTTTTATTTTTCTATCGGAAACCTATATTCTCAAGACATTAACATCAGCGAACCTGATTTTATGGGGGAAGTATTATATGTTAATCCTGCGACAGGAACAGGTCAGCTATTGGAAAAATCTCCCGTACAGCTAAAATCCAAACTGGGAGCAAGCGCGTATATCGTGGGTATAGGCAGCGCCAAAACCCGCATGACAATCAAAGGTTGCTGCTCGTCAGTAAGAATACATCAAGGAGGAGATTTGCAATTTATTATCAAAGCAGTAGATAATAAAACCGATCCGTTATCTATTATAAAATTGTTCCGTATGGAATCGAAAAAGAATGAACGCCGGGCTGAAGTCGCTTCTGTTTCCACTTTTGGCGGATCTTCCAGCAATAACCTGGAGTTATTACCTTTTGTCGCTAAAAAATATGGAGAAAGCTCGTACCTGATAACTATTTCGCGAGTAGAACAGGGCGAATATGGCGCGATAGTACTGAATCCTAATGCATTGGATGAAAAGGCAACGATTATCTCATGCTTTGGCGTTGATTGATTAAAGCGGCTAATCTATTGATTGCAAGATATAAGAACGGGATGAGAATATATTTCTGCATCCTGTTCTTGAATTTTATGTGAACCGGACGTTGGAGGCAAATGAACATTTTAAAAGCAGAAGGGAATCCTCGTCAGATAGTAGGCAAACTCATTCCTGTGATTTTCCGGTACAAATCCAACGCGTATACATCTGTCATACCCGATACAAAATCAAGTATCGATAAGATACGCTGATACAGTGTCGGCGCGTCAATTTCATACTGCTCGGGAATACGACTAAGTATCAATTGGGAATATTTCGCCGCCGGATTTTCTATCGCCGTTATAAACGTATCCAAAAGGAAGCCGATAATGCGATGCCCCGCCAATTCTATATCAACCACATCTTTGGTCTTATATATTTTCTTATAACTAATAGCGGTTGCTATGCGATAAGCTTCGTCGGGCAACGGTGAAATATGCTTGATTAAAGAACCCTCAAATTTCCCCTCCAGAATAGTTTGTTCATTCTCTATAAACACGCGGGCGCACTCATCAACAAGAAGCCCGATGACACTTGAGCGCAGGTAGGCGATCTGTTCATTAACATCGCTCACTACTTGCATTGTCCTTTGCATTTTCAGTTGTCTTTCGTTCGGAAAGAAATTGAGGAAAAGCTCTTTAGTCTGGTCTGTCGTAAGCAATCCCAGCTTGTGGGCGTCTTCTATATCCATCACCTGATAGCAAATATCATCCGCCGCTTCCACAAGATAGACCAAAGGGTGTCTCACATACTTCAATGGCGATGCTTGCGTACAGTGCATTCCCAGTTCATCCGCGATCTTCTTAAAATCATTTTCCTCCGATTGAAAGAAGCCGAACTTGCTTTTCCCACTTGGCGCTATCGAGGAGTATGGATATTTGACAATCGAAGCCAGCATGGAATAAGTCATGACAAACCCGCCCGGACGACGTCCATTAAACCGGTGGATCAATAAACGGATCGAATTGGCGTTTCCTTCAAAGTTAGTAAAGTCTTCCCAGCGTTTTCCTTCTTCCCTGATCTTCTTTTCTAAAGAACGACCTTTTCCTTCGGAAAAATAGCTGGATATAGCGGTTTCGCCCGAATGCCCGAAAGGGGGATTACCCATATCATGAGCTAAACAACCGGCAGCGACAATGGATGTGATTTCCTCAAAATCCGCGGACGAATCAGGATATTTCTTCCTCAATTCGCGCCCTATTACCGTTCCTAAAGAACGTCCGACACAAGACACTTCTATACTATGTGTAAGCCTGTTATGCACAAATATACTAACAGGAAGAGGAAATACCTGCGTCTTATTCTGAAGACGGCGAAATGGGGATGAAAATATCAGCCGGTCATAGTCGCGCTGAAAATCAGTACGGTCATGATGCTTGCCATCGTGATATTCTTCCATGCCGAAACGTTTTGCCGAGAGAAGTTGCTGCCAATTCATACTTATATCAATTATTTATAGCATCAAAGATATAGCTTTTCATTCACATCACACGCACTTTTCCTGAATCCCGAATAGTATTCTTTATAAAGTCTTGGATAGAATTTACCTCAATTTCGAGAAAAAGGCTATATATTTGAACACGAAATTAAATGATTTTCTATATACAACAATAAAAATGAATCCGGATAAGGTTAAGCAACGCGTACAAACCATAATCGTAGCCTGCGGCATTATATTAATGACAGGGAAGTTCCTTGCATACTTTCTTACAAACTCTGTCGGAGTTTTAACGGACGCGATGGAAAGCATCGTCAATGTCATAGCCGGGCTAATCAGTCTCTATGCCATTCGTCTGGCGGCTAAACCCAAAGACGAAGATCATCCGTTCGGGCATGGCAAGATAGAACTTATCTCTGCTTCCGTCGAAGGCATCCTTATCTTTGTCGCGGGCTTCATCATTATATACGAAGGAATACAACGGTTATTTATCCCGTCGTCCATCGAAAAGCTGGACGTCGGCATCATTGTTGTCGCTGTGGCGGGACTTGTCAATTATATTTTAGGAAAGTACAGTATTCGCCAGGGACGGAAATATGATTCCATAGCCCTCATATCCGGAGGTAAGCACCTATGTTCCGATACGTATTCCACAATTGGGCTGGTGACAGGATTACTTATCCTTTATTTTACAGGACTGTCGTGGATTGACAGTGCCTTAGCTATTATCTTTGGAGGTATAATCGCCTTTACCGGAATAAGTATTTTGCGTAAGACTATAAATAACCTGATTGACACAGCGGATAAAGAAGCCTTGGATAAAATAACCCGAAGCGTTAACGAAAACCGGAAGGCAGACTGGATAGACATCCATAACCTGAAAGTATTGAAATACGGAAGCGATTACTTTGTCGATTGCGACCTTACATTACCTTGGTATTATAATATAACGGAAGGTCATTCCTCTTGTGAAGAATTTAGAATATGCCTTGTCAACTTATTTCCGAAAGACGCGTTGATTTCCATTCATTCGGACTCTTGCATGGAAAAATACTGCTCGGTATGCCAACTGAAAGATTGTCAATATAGGAAAGACGCGTTCAAAGGTATTACCCCATTCACAACGGAAGAATTGATTGTTCAGGAAGAAAGTTAAAAACAATGCGCACGCGCCTATTGAATGAAATTAGATAAATCATACACCGTATCATTAGTTGTGGCAATCGCTTTTTTTATGCAGGGATTGGACACAACAGCCGTAAACACAGCCATTCCGTCTATGGCGCGTTCGTTTGGCACCGACGTCATTCATCTAAGCGCGGGGGTGACATCTTATCTTATCGCTTTGGCTATCTTTATTCCGGTCAGCGGATGGATCGCCGACCGTTATGGGACACGCAAGGTTTTTTGTACAGCGGTAATATTATTTTCATTGGCATCCGCCCTCTGCGGCACGTCTCAATCACTTACCCAATTTGTCGTTTTCCGTATCTTTCAGGGAATGGCAGGGGCGATGATGACCCCGGTAGGACGTTTGGCGGCACTCAAAGCCACGCCTAAAGAAAATTTAGTGGCGGCAATGGCTTATATCACATGGCCGGCGCTGGTAGCCCCGATAATCGGGCCTGTAGTTGGAGGATACCTTTCCACCTATTGGACATGGCATTGGATATTTTACCTGAATATTCCAATCAGCGTCATTTGCGCGGCTTTAGCCTGGCACTTTATCCCCAAAGAACAAAATGACGGATTGCCGAAACGCCGCTTCGACGCCGTGGGATTCGTGCTTAGCGGCGTCGCTTTAGCCGGATTTATGTATGGGGTGGAATTATTTAGCCGGTCGGAAGTGCCGTATTATGTATCCGGAATAGTTATCACGGTAAGCGTCTGTCTCTTATTATTTAACATCCGTTATTCGCGTCATATATCCAATCCGTTGATAGATTATTCTATCATAAAAATACCAACGTATAAAATAACCATATTCACCGGATCTTTATCCCGAATCGTGATAGGAGTTTCCCCTTATATGGTTCCTTTAATGTTTCAGGAAGGTTTCGGGTTAAATCCTTTTCAGTCGGGAATGCTTTTCCTTGCTACCATGGCGGGCAATCTGACCATGAAACCGGCGACTATCTGGGTAATGCGACGCTACAATTTCCGTACGGTATTGGTCGTTAACGGTTTTCTGGTGGCGATATTCACGTTTTTCACCGCTTTGCTATTACCCACCACGCCTGTCATCCTGATAGTCGTGGTCATGTTCTTATCCGGAATGTTCCGGTCTATGCAGTTCAGCGCTATTACCACACTCGCGTTCGCCGAAATTCCACAAGAACGGATGACCGCGGCGAATACGCTTTATAGCACGGTACAGCAGATGACAACAGGTCTGGGAATCGCGGTGGGAGCCGTTTCGATCCGCTTTTCGAATATGATCAACGGCGGTTCCGAACATTATACGGTCGCTGATTTCCGGCTGGCATTCATTTTTATCGCCATACTTGGAATCGTTTCGCTCTACGGTTTCACCAAACTTACGGCGGACGCGGGCGATGCCGTCAGGGTAAAGAAGCGGGACAGAAACGTGCGCTAAAATAATCCCATGACGTAACGTTTTCGTATATATATCATTTGTAATTATATACAGTAACCTTATCTGATTATGGAAAAGTTATTTTCGACCTTATTTTTCTTATATCTTCTTATTTCATGTACATTCTTTATAAATAGCTTATCTTTACATTTCAATATTTTTCATTCATGCAAAAAGATATAGATTTACGCGTTACGCCGGAACAGGCGTCGGATATGGAAAAAGTCAAACGTATTTTTTCA
>JAISKQ010000262.1 GCA_031260865.1 Prevotella sp. | reverse complement strand
TATCGGCTTTATGCAAAGAAATAGCGTTGCGAAAAGACTATATATCAGGCGAACCTGTAAAAACAATATATTTCGGCGGAGGAACTCCATCACAATTATCATACAATGATTTTAGCCGGGTATTTGAAGCCGTCAATAAGGAATTTGAGGTAGAGCCCGACGCCGAAATCACAATGGAAGCAAATCCCGACGATTTGTCTCCCTTGTATCTTGAGCCGCTCTCAAAACTGCCATTCAACCGTATAAGCATCGGCATTCAGAGTTTTAATGACGGCGAGTTGGCTTTTTTGAAACGCAGGCATTCAGCCGCCAAGGCAAAAGAAGCGGTTAAGTTATGTAAATCATTCGGCTACAACAATATCAGCATTGACCTGATGTATGGCTTGCCCAATCAGACAATGGAGATTTGGAATCAAAATCTGGATGAAGCCATTGCTTTGGATATACAGCATATTTCGTCTTATCATCTGATATATGAGTCGGGCACAAGGTTATACCGTCTGTTCAAATCGGGAGATGTGAAACCTGTTGATGAAGATCTGAGCGTGGATATGTTTTCCTCAATGATGGATCGGTTATCCACAGCCGGATTTGACCATTACGAAATATCTAACTTTGCCAAAAGCGGACTATATTCAAAGCATAACAGCTCATACTGGTTAGGAGAAAAATATTTAGGATTGGGACCTGCCGCCCATTCTTTCGATGGAAAGGACAGGTCTTGGAATATCGCTTCCACCTCCAAATATATCGAAGGTATAACAACCGGAAATCCGAACTCGGAGATTGAACTCCTTAACCTGAATACGAGTTACAATGATTTCATTCTCACGGGTATGCGAACCAAATGGGGAGTGAACCTTGTCAGGCTGGAAGCGCTTTTCGGTATCAAGTTGAAAACTTATTGCCTTAAAAACACGCGGAAATACATTGACCGGGGATTCGTTGTATTGGAAGATAATACACTCAGGCTCACGCGCAAAGGCATCTTTATATCCGATGGCATCATGAGCGATTTGATGTACATATAGTCCTAATCTAAACCATTATACCGAGTCGATAGAAAGGACTAATGGAATTAGAGGGTTACATCTCAGCAAAATAATTTTAACCTTTTATAACATAACTTTTTACCCGCAAACGGCTAAAAACCATCATCTCTTTTTTACAAAAATATCTATATATATAACAGAAACAAGTTACAAGTTACAAGTTACAAGTTACAAGTTTACAAGAAAAAGAAAAATGGCGCGAAGCGGTGTTACCCGAAAACTGTTACTTTTTTGTCACCTTTTTTTGAGTTTTGAGTGTGCAAGCTTGCAAGTGTGCAAGTTTACAAGAACAAAAAATGGAGCAAAACGGTGTTACCCGAAAACTGTTACTTTTGTCACCTTTTTTGAGTTTTGAGTGTGCAAGCTTGCAAGTGTGCAAGTTTGCAAGAACAAAGAATGGAGCAAAACGGTGTTACCCGGAAAGTGTTACTTTTGTCACCTTTTTTGAGAACAATTTACCGGTAGTTGTTGACTATACACTAAAAAGGTCTTTGAAATAATTGAATAGTTGCGAGTTACAAGGAAATGAGAGAATAAACGAAAAAAGAGACAGAGAAAACAGATAGGAAAAACTGTTACCTTTGTCACCTTTTTAGAAATTTAGTAAACTTGAAATTTAGTAAACTAGAGTTCTCGTACACTTGAACTCTAGTTTACTTAAATACTGAAAAAGTGTTACTTTTGTCACTTTTTGTTTAACAATCAACCACCTCTTCACCTCTTTTGGGGTTGAGTATGAATTATCTAAACGTATAATTGATACCTCCCATCAGCCAGAAACCTGCCTGAGGAATATTGCCTTTGTCAAAGTAATGGGTATCATACAGATTGTTCATGCTTAAATTGAACACAACGTCTTTATACTTATAATTCAGTTTCAGGTCGAGGGTGGAAAATGCCGGATAACGCGCGTTATAAGCTTTTTCCGGACTTTCGTACTTCTCGTATATACCCATCCGTTTCTGATAGCGGAAATACCATCCGGCGGAAAAACCTTTATAGAGCTGATGATGAAATTGTGCTGTGAATTTATCGCGCAAATAGTTCAGGCTATACAGTGATACTAAATCCAATGTGTTGTTAGACTGGTGCATGCGCGCATAGTCAAGAGACAGGAAAGAGCGTTCTCCCAAGGCGGGAAGAACTTCATGCAGACGGAATTTCACTCCCATTTCAAGCCCCCGGGTATTTATTTTGGTAAGGTTCCACGACGCCCATTTGTTATCCACTCTCACCCAGTCGATCATATCCCTGCCCCACAAAAGGAATCCGGTGATATACGCGCTGAAGGAGTGATTGTTGTACTTGAAATTAAGGTCTAAAGATTCGGATTTTTCGGGTTTTAATCCGCTGTTCCCGTTGTGTGTTTCCGTTGTGTAATACAGATCCGTAAAGGTCGGCATACGAGTGGATTTACTCCACGACGACGATATGCTGAATTTATCGACAGGTCTGTAACTGATACTCAATGAGGGGTAAAACTTATATTGACCACTCAATAAAGTTGTATGATTCATCAATAATCCCGCCGATAATACAACTTTATCAAGGCTTAAAGTATGTTCCAACGCCGCACTTATATTGGCGCGGTCATCATACATCTTATATCTGCGGTGCGGCTCTGCCATGGGTTTGCCCAGCACCGTGCTCATTATATCTTCTTTGCGTACTTCGCCGCCCAGGCTGGTTGTTCCTAATTTCCACTTATACATGAAAATCAGGTTTGCGCCATACGTGTCATTGCGGTGAAAGTTACGACCATAATCGGTATCTTTCACCAGGTCGAACCGGTCGTGATGCCTGTCCCAGTAGATGATAGGGATAACTTTAAGTTTTGAGCCGAACTCGCCTTTCAATGAACCCATATAAGTACTGGTACGCTCATATTGGTTCGGAAACTTTGCCGAATAAAACGTGTTCGCGCCATACGCCTTATCGTTATAGCCTAATTGCAGGTCAATCTTAGAGTCGTTTTTTAACCTGAAACGGGTTTGCCATAGTACATTATAAAGGTCGTAATCACTATTGGCTACATATCCGGCTGATGAATTATAACCCACCGACAGGCTATTTACGGCAATGCCGGTTTCCGCGACGCCGCGCGCTTCCATGCCGCGTAGCTTGTGCATACCGGCTTCTACGCTCGCGTATGCTTTATAATCCGTATTCTTTTTGGTAATGATATTAATTCCCCCCGAAAACGCGCCGGCGCCATATATAAGAGCGGATGAGCCGTGAATGATTTCGATACGTTCAATGTCGGAAAGGTTGATGGGAATGTCGAAGCTGTAGTGTCCTGTGTGGGCGTTGGAGAGATTGACTCCGTTTAATAGGACCGCGTTTTGGTCGAATGTGCCGCCTCTGATTGAAATGTCGGCTTGTACGCCATGTCCGCCTCTTTGGATTACATCGATGTTAGCGGCGTAAACTAACAAATCCTGAATACTTTGGACGGGAGCCTGCTCAATCTGTTCTTTAGTGATTATAGTGACGAGCTTTGCGGTCTGATTAATAGGGGTTTCTACCCGAGACGCCGTGACCATTACTTCTTCCAGTTCTTTCTCCATTACTTTTTGCTGTTGCCCGTCGCTTGCTGATGTTTGGGCTGACGCGGTGGACACATGCAGGAATAGAAGGGCGCACCCCGTCACAACCCCGATGTTCACAAGCCTGTGCATACTGTTGAACGCGCTGTAAGCTTTTCGCATAAATCGTTTGAAGCGATAGGCTTGCTGTTGATTTGAATGTTTTTGATTCATCTTCAGTTAATTAGTTAATATAATAAAATTATCGCTGTAAAAATAGTCATATTCTTTCTTTTGACCTAAACCAATAAGTGTTTTTAGCGCTCAGATGACTTGGAAAAGTTAAGAAGAAGAACGATTTAATGAACAAGAGCAGAAGCATGTTTACATCAAAAACAGGTGAAAAGAAGCTGATTTTGCCTTGTTTTTCCCAATATCTTTTATCTTTGTATATTCTTTTTAAAGTAAAAAAACATAAACAGTTATGGAAATTAAAGGAAGATTTGATCATTTCAATATCAATGTGACAGATTTGGACAAGAGTATTGTTTTCTACAAAAGAGCCTTGGGTTTGAATGAAATAAGACGGAAAGAAGCCGGCGACGGTTCTTTTGCACTCGTGTATTTGGGAGATGGCGTAACTTCCTTTTCCCTCGAGCTGACGTGGCTGAGAGAGCATCCGCAGGCTTACGAACTGGGCGATAATGAGAGTCATCTGTGTATCCGTGTAGAAGGCGATTATGATAAGATACGCGAATATCACCGCGATATGGGATGTATCTGTTATGAGAATCATGATATGGGACTTTACTTCATAAACGACCCTGATGATTACTGGATTGAGGTATTACCTTTAAAATAGTAAAGTGTCAAATATTTGATTATTAAAACAAAAAAGATAATATAATGTAAGATTGCTTTATTCGTTTTGTTAATTAAAAGCACAATTATATTATCTTTGCAGATATTATCATTCATATAAAAATATGGACATTGTCATATCGGTATTTATTACTCTTTTATTTGTATTTTTAAATGGTTTTTTTGTCGCGGCCGAGTTCGCGATCGTGAAAGTAAGATCTTCTCAACTAGAATTAAAGGCTCAGGCAGGAAGCCGTGCCGCCGCGTTATCAAAAAACATTGTAACTCATCTGGATTCTTATCTGGCCGCGACGCAGTTTGGAGTTACTATCGCAAGTTTGGCGTTAGGTTGGATTGGCGAACCTGTCGTTTCTATAATTATCAAGGAAGCAATAGGTCTTTTTAACTTGGAACTTGCACCCAATCTACTATCTACGATTTCTTTGGTAACAGCCTTTGTCATTATAACCATCCTTCATATTGTATTAGGTGAATTAGCTCCCAAGTCTATGGCGATACAGCGGTCTGAACAAACTACCCTTGCTATCGCGTATCCGTTACACGCTTTTTATTGGGTATGCCGTCCGTTTATATGGATGTTGAATGGCGTTGCTAATCTGGTATTAAAGATGGTGGGGCTGCATACTGTCTCTGAACAGGAGACGTATAGTAGCGACGAATTGCGTTATCTGGTGGATCAGGCAAAAGAAAGCGGGAACGTGGACAGCACGGAATTTGATATTATTCAGAATGCTTTTGATTTTTCGGAACGCACGGCGCGTCAGATTATGGTTCCCCGAACCCAAGTAGTCGCGATAGACGCGAATGATTATGATGAAAAGACATTGGAATTTGTAATAGAAGAAGGATATTCACGCATTCCTTGTTATGAGGATAATATAGATAATACAATAGGTGTAGTCCACTTAAAAGATATTCTGAAGAAGATGCGAATAAATGGTTCTGTTGATATTCGCTCCATTATTCGACCTGTGTCATTTACTCCTGAAACAAAGCGAATTGGGCAACTATTGAAGGAGTTTCAGGTAAAACACCAACAGATAGCCATGGTGCTGAATGAATATGGCGGTGTTGAAGGCATCATTACCATGGAAGATATTCTGGAAGAGTTGGTCGGAGAAATACAAGACGAATATGACAATGAAATCCCTTTTGTGGAACAGACCGCAGAAAATACATATTCTGTCATAGCCACGGCTGCCATATCGGATATAAATGATGAATTACCTCATCCTATCGACAAGGATAAGCAATACGATACATTAGCCGGTTACTTGATTGATAAATTCGGGCGTATTCCCAATACACATGATAAGTTGGAAGCCGAAGATTATCTGTTTACGGTAATGAAAAAAAATAAAACCACGATTGTTGTTGTGCAGCTGAAAGACTTGATACAGAAAGAAGAATCCGAAGAGTCTGAACAGCCCAAAAACACTCATATCTGAATAAAAAAGAACAGATGAATTTTCAACTTCAATATACCGATGGTCAGTCTAATGCCCGGGCAGGCTTGATAACGACAGACCACGGACAGATAGAAACGCCCGTATTTATGCCGGTTGGTACACAGGGAGCGGTCAAAGCCGTTCACATGACCGAACTGGAAAAAGATATACACGCCCGGATAATACTGGGAAATACATACCATTTATACTTACGTCCCGGATTAGAAATCTTGCGACAGGCAGGAGGTCTGCATAGGTTTAATAGCTGGAATAAGCCCATACTGACAGACAGCGGCGGTTTTCAGGTATTCTCTTTAGCCGAAAACCGAAAACTAACCGAAGAAGGCGCGGTATTTCGTTCCCACATAGATGGCTCGAAGCATTTTTTTACGCCGGAATCGGTTATGGATATACAAAGGGTTATCGGAGCCGATATTATGATGGCATTTGATGAATGTACACCCGGTGACGCGGATTATGCTTACGCGAAGAAATCATTAGACCTGACCGAAAGATGGCTCGACCGATGTATAAAGCAGTTTAACGACACCGAATGCCAATATGGCTATAAGCAAACCCTTTTCCCCAGTGTGCAAGGCTGTGTATATACTGATTTGCGCCGGCGCGCCGCCGAAAATGTAGCCTCTAAAGGCGCGGACGGAAACGCGATAGGAGGACTGGCGGTAGGGGAGCCTACCGAGAAAATGTACGAAATGATAGAGGTGGTCAATGAGATTTTACCCAAAGACAAGCCTCGTTATCTGATGGGAGTGGGTACGCCCGCCAATATCCTTGAAGCCATAGAACGCGGAGTGGATATGTTCGACTGCATTATGCCGACGCGCAACGGACGCAACGGGCAAATCTTTACCCGTAACGGCATAATGAACATGCGGAATAAGAAATGGGCGAACGATTTTTCCCCTGTGGAAGAAAATGGAGCTTCTTTTGTTGATACTTTGTACACAAAAGCATATCTTCGCCATTTGTTTATCACAAATGAGATACTCGCGTTGCAAATAGCCTCTGTTCATAACCTCGCGTTTTATTTATGGTTGGTGGATGAAGCTCGCAGGCATATCATCGAAGGGGATTTCTCCGTGTGGAAAAGGTCGATAATAAACGATATATCCGTAAGGATTTGATTTGTAAATATATATCAGGAGACTTATAATGAAGATACTATCAATACTTGATAAATATATAATTAAGAAGTTTTTGGGGACATACATTTTCTCCATCGCTCTTATTATATCTATTTCGGTCGTATTCGACATAAACGAGCGCCTTGATAAATTCCTGAGTCATAACGCGCCGCTGAAGGCTATTATCGTTGACTATTATTTTAATTTCATACCCTACTATACCAATCTGTTCAGTGCGTTGTTTGTATTTATAGCGGTTATATTTTTTACATCAAAACTGGCTGATAATTCGGAAGTTATAGCTATGCTATCGAATGGAATGAGCTTCAGGCGGCTGATGAAACCCTATATGATTTCGGCGGGAGTCATAGCGTTAAGTTCTTTTGTCCTGAGCAGTTTTATCATTCCTCCGGCGAATGTAAAACGTATTAACTTCCAAAATAAATACATAAAAGACAAAAGTGTGGATTATGCCAACCGGATACAGATGCAGGTGGATAAAGGGGTCATTCTTTATATCAATAGTTTTGACAATAAAACCCGGCAGGGATATAATCTTTCTCTCGATAAGTTTGAAGGAAAGGAATTAAAATCCAGATTGGTCGCTAACCGTATTGAATATGACACAGCCTTTCATTGGGTTTTAAATAATTACTCGATACGCGAATTTCAAGGAATGAAAGAAGTGGTAACCAGTGGTTTGAGGATGGATACGACGTTGAATGTCATACCCAGCGATTTTTTGGTTTCGGTCAACGACTTTGAACAAATGACCACCCCTAAGCTCTATTCATATATACAGCGTCAGAAAGCAAAAGGTATGGCAAATATAGGAGGCGTGAGCCTTACCCAGTTTGAAATAGAGTTTCACAAACGTTTCGCGTCTATTTTCTCGGCATTCATCCTTACCATAATTGGCGCTTCATTATCCGCCAGAAAAATGAAGGGCGGTATGGGGCTTAATATTGGTATTGGTTTGGGGTTGAGCGTGACTTATATTATGTTCCAAACGGTGAGTTCTTCTTTTGCCGTATCGGGTACTATGCCGCCGATAGTAGCGGTATGGATACCGAATATTGTATTTATTTTCATTGCCGCGTTCCTTTACTCCAAAGCTCCGAATTGATCGAGGAATGGTTAATTGTTGAAAAAAGGTGACAAAAGTAACACTTTTCAGTCAACAGTAGTAAGTAGTTTACTATAGTTCAAGTTTACTAGATTTCTAAAAAGGTGACAAAAGTAACAGTTTTCAGAAGTCCTGTCTTTCAGACAGCATTTGTCGCTTTATTTCATTTACCGTAAGCCGCGCTTCGCTTGCATACGGTTATGAAGATGTTGCCCTTCGGGCAAGATTTCAGTCTTCAATGAGTAGCTAACAGCTAATTTGTGTGAAAAGGTGACAAAAGTAACACTTTTCGGTCATCGTCACTTTGCGATTCTTCATATACTCTAATTCCTAATTGGCTACGCCGAACGTTGTTTCTTCACTCCCTTATAGCTTCTTCTTCAATATTTCAAAGACCTCTTTTTAGTGTACAGTCAACAACTATCGGTAAATTGTTAAAAAAAAGGTGACAAAAGTAACAGTTTTTGGGTAACACCGCCTCGCGCTATTCTTAGAAATTGTTTAAATTTCTGTTGGTCCTTTTTCCTGCGCGCAATCACAGATTGCTTGCCTTCCTTTTGCCCAAAGCCGCAAAAGGAAGCAAAAACGCTTTAACGCCCACTTCATAGGCCGACCCGCTACGGGCTTAAAGGCTAAA
>JAISKQ010000233.1 GCA_031260865.1 Prevotella sp. | reverse complement strand
AATACCGGTAAGATTGACATTTGTGATATACGAGAACGAAGTAGTAAAAGACAATGAGTCAACGGTACTAAATCCGGTAAGGGTTGGAAGAGCCTGTGTAACCGTATTCGGGAAACTTTGCGGGTCAATCGTCAACGTACCCTTAAATTCCTCGTCGCCGATAATATTTATCACTACCGCGGCGGACTGTAAAGCCAGTTCTCCTACTTGCAGACCTTTTATATTCGCAGTCTTCAACGCTAACGTAGTGCGGTTATATAAAGAAAGTTTACCTATCTTTTTTAATACGGGGGAATGAGTGAAAGAAACCATATTCGGAAGTTCCCTCAGTTGAAGTTCTCCTTCGATAGCGGTTAAGGCGGGAAAACCGTCCGCGACCCCATTGACAGGAACATTCTGGAGGATTAAATTCCCCTTGATCGTTTTCAGCTTAGGAAAGTCAAACACTTTTATGGTTTTTCCATCAATAGACATATTCTTCGCTTCGGTAAGCGCGGGGAATCCAACTTCAGCCAACGCCATTCCTGACGGGATAGTTAATGTTCCCGTTACAGTTTCCAACTTCGGACAATTGATAAATGCCAAAAGGGACATTTGGTTAAATGACATATCTCCAACCGTTTTTAACTTCGGAAAATCAACCTTTGGCGTACTCTTAAAAAAGGAGACGGCTAATTTGCCGGCATTCTCCAAAACAGGCAGGGTAAGTTTAGGAAGCATTGCCATCGAACCGTTCGCCGTATTGAAAGTGAGCGCCTCGCCTACCGTTTTAAGTTTTGGCAAACTTACCGCTTTCAGAGGACAATCTAATGTGAATCCTTTTGTGACAGAAGTCAATTGAGGAAACTCAGCCGTAAGGATCTGTGTGTTTTTGATATATATACTTCCCGCTGTTTTCAGCTTCTGAAAAGAAAATCCGGTTACATTCTTTACTGATTCTATTTGTATGGCATCGCCTACTGTTTCCAGATTCTCCAAGCCCGAGAAATCCTCAGCCGCGTAAGTCGGATAGATAATAAGGGAATATTCGATCCGTTTCAATCGGGATAAGGGAGCTAATGTACGGATAGAATCTGCGCCGGCAGTACGCCCGATAATAAGATTACCGCCGATAGCGGTTATGTCAGACTCGCCGAAAGCATCGACATCTTCCTGAGTTTCGAGAAGAACTGTGCCTTTACGGTCGATACTATTGCGGTCAACCGTATATTTATACTTTACCTGCGAGCCACTATATGAGGTTACCGCAAATAATATATCATCATCCCATTCTGTAATAGTCGCCGGATCGGGATAAATCCGGGCATTCTCGCTCAAAGTCACGGTTGCCACCGCTCCGTTCAGCGATGTGCCGTCAGGAACTTTTATTGTGATAACATCGTCTGTTATAGTCGCGTTGATAACTTTACCATCTTGTTTCAGACTAAAGGATGTAATGTAGTTATCCTTTCCGGCAAACGGATCATCACTGTCGCACGCGGCAAACAGGAAGACACTTGCCAGCATAAAAAAGTAAATATTCTTATATATTGTTCTCATATCTTATTTTTCTGTTTTATTTTTTGAAATTCATATCGGTTGGTATTCCGGGTTCTGTTGATATTTCACCTACCGCGGCGCCTTTTCCGACTGCTCCTGTATGCACTTTTACAAAATCAATGTATTTTAATTTAACGGGGTTACCTGCCGCGTCCATCGCATCCTCTATAAAGAACTGACTAGCCGGATGAGCCGGATCGGTATTGTAATTATCCACGTATCCCCATGGGTAATCCTTGGTCGTTTCAATACCTCCTTCAACGCCGATTTTCGCGCCGAGGCAAGTGCCAACCACCGTGTACTTATCTTCTAACACAAACATCGGGTAATAATACGCCTGGGTATGAGAGCCGATATAATCGACAGAGCCGCTTTGTCCCAAATTATCAGTCCACAATACATTCGAACCGCTTGATTTCGGTTTATAGTAAGTGAGGGCGTAGCGTGTTTTGGTTTCGGCCTTATTGGCTTCACTACCGGCTAATTCATACCATGTGTCATCGGGTAGCCCATTACCGTTTTCATCTTGCATAACCCATACAATACCGGGTTCAGACCATCCCGGGAAAGCATTTCCACTTATTGCCAGATCGGCTTTTCCTTCTACATTTTCCACACTATGGTCGAAACCGACAATCCAATAACCGCCATAGGCTCCGATATATTGAACGCCGCCAGCGTTCAATGATGTCTGAAGTTTCTGTAAAGCTTGTGCTTTAGTAGTTCCTATTTGGTAATCAATGAACTGTCCGGGTGCGGGTATAAAGTCAAAAGCGGTAGCAGCGGTGGCTTTACTCGCGTTTGACACAGGGCGGAAATATGTCCCTTCGGGTTCGGTACAAGTAACCTCTACTTCCGCGGTCGCGGATGTACTGTTTTCTTTTACTATAACCCGATATGTACCTTTTGCCGTAGGAGTAAAAGTCAATATATCGATGGTTGAACTTTGTACAGTTCCATTGACTGTCCATGTAAAAGAGGAAGGGTTTTTAATATTGCATATTACCGGAGCTAAGACAAGACTTTTGCCAAATGGAACAGTCATCTTTCTCAATTCGGCGATATTGGACGCTACCCGGTAATGTCCATCATCAAAGAACAACTCAGGAATAGCAGGCGGTAATACATTTACAGTAAAAGTCTTCAGATCAACGCCGTCTTCATTGGTCACTCTCAAGGTAAGAGACTGTGGCCCTATTGCCGTTTCTTTAAAAACATAAGAATTGGTTTCACTTACTACCTGTCCATTCAAACGCCATAGATAAGTAGCATCGTCTTCCGCATACAATACTTCCGCCGTAAATTCGGTGTCTTCTCCCGAGTAGGCGACTAAAGCCGAAGGCATTGTTATTTCGGGCGGTAATTTATCCAATACGGAAACTTTTACTTGTGCTTCGGCAGCGCCATTTTCGGCATCTACACGCAGTGTTATAAAATACTCGCCAACAGCCTCTCCATCAAAGACGAGGCTTTCATTAATAGAAATAATCTTACCATTCAGTTTCCATGAATAAATAGGTTTGACGGCATTCTCCACCTTCGCTTCCAGAGTGATGTCTTTTCCAACTTTCACTTTGTACTCGCTCATTTCAAATTCAACTGTAGGTTTGCCTGTTAATCCATTATTCTCATCATCGGAACATGACGCGAACATGGTAATTAAGCAAAGCGACAGAAATAAAAAGGCTAATTGTTTAAAATTTCTCATTGCATTGTAATTAATTGATAATTAGTTTTCTTTTAGAATATTTGTATTTTCGAATCGTGTCTGTGTAAAAACAATGTGCGCAGGTATATCGCCGGTAGTCACCTCCCATTTTTTCTTACCCTGAGGGGTAAAGCAATACAATGTACCGGGACTCACGTAGTCTTTGGCGTCTGTAACGAATATTTCTCTTGTCTTCGGATTTATGGCAAGGCCATAGGGAACTTTTATTTTTTTATCCGTTCCGTCCGTAATAAAGTTTCGGGAAACCACATTTTGAGTTTTTGTATCCACAATGGCATACGATACAGCATTGCTTTCAGTTATATGATTCCATTCCACACTCAGCATATATATGGAGTCACCGCATACCGTCATCTGACTACATGGCTGATTTAGGGTTTTGGTTACCAAGTCGTTCTTGCCAAGAATGTAGGTGTTCGATTTTATATTCTTATAATCTCCACGTGAGCTGACATATATGTTATCGCTGCTATCCAACGTCATGCTGTGCAAGTTTATAGCTACGGTAATTTTCTTTGTTTCCGTAAATGTGTTCAAGTCTATTACCGATATGGTGTTATCATAGTCCGGCACACGGTATCCCCCCGAATTGGCGACATAGAGTTTGTTATCCCTTATGACCATTTGCTCCGGCTGGTATCCTACAAAGCATCTGCCTACTTCTTTCATTGTCGTTGTATCAACCTTTACCACACAACCGATAGGAGCATCCGGCGTGATTTTGACTTCCGAATCGTACGAGCTGATATAGGCATACCCTTTGTTGAAAGTAATATACCGGCAATTTTTCACAACAATCTCATTCTCATGTTTTCCGGTAATCTTATTCATTACCTCTACATAACCCGATACATTGATAACCGCGTATAACTTATTTCCATAAATTTGAATATCATTTCCCACATCACCCAATTCCTTCACAACACTCGGATTGATTATAGGATAAATATTCTTGAAATATTTTCCGGACTCATAATCGAAGTAATCTAAAGACGCTTTATTGCTTCCCATATTCGCTTCGTTCAATAAGAAGAAGCCCTTGACGAAACCATCTTCTCCCGGAGTTACCTCGGTTTCGGTAGGAGGAATAATTTCATCTTCATCACTTCTACAAGATGAGATTCCTGCCGCTATTGTAAAAGACAGGAACAGCAGTATTACAAATAATTTCAACTTTCTCATTTTTATGTAATTAATTATTGGTTTTTAAATAGTTATATTTATTATAAATTTAAAATTGGTTCCGGGCATGGGATAATTCAGAATAACATCGTATTGCTGATTAAAGAGATTATTAATCTCGGTCGTCAGCCGCAAATCCGTACTCATCCAATACAATGATTTGCTCAAAGAGAGGTCATGTGTGTACCATTCCTTTATGCGGTTTTCGGGAATATTCGCGCTGCCGTCATAGCGTTTGCCAGTATAAATAAAGCTATAGTTCAGATTCCACGTTTTATATTTTGCACCCACGATGGCTGATCCGCTATGCCATGGAATATACGCGATTTGTCCTTTGTAAGTGGATGGTTCTCCCGAATCGGAACAGTCCCGCGCCTTTTGGTATGTATAATTCAATCGGGCAGTCAATACCGTATTCGTCCCTATTTGAGTATCGCCATTTAAAGCCACGTCTATCCCTCTTATCTGTACTAAACCGAGGTTTTTCATCGTCCACCTGAAATTGACGCCTCCGGGAATCGCCATTAATTTATTCGTTATCTTATTGTGATAAACATCAACTTGCGCGCCTATATTTAATGAACGCTTTATTGTCTTCGCATACGTTATGCCCACGTTATATTGCTTTGTGTATTCGGGTTCAAGGAGGGACGACAAACTGCCCATATAAGCCAGATACATCTCGCTGAATGTAGGCATTCGGAATATGTTTTTATAAAAGAAACGCAGGTGTAAATCATGGCTTTCAAAAGGTTGCCATGACGCGATCAGTGTAGGAGTGTATTTATCCCAATTTTGCTGAATATCCTGTTTCTCCTCTTTCGTATTTTCATGGACAAAAGAACCTAACAGGCTTGCTTGTATTTTGACACGCTCGAAATAGAAGGATGTCGCCACCGCAACCCATCCGGAATATCGCTGTGGATAGATAAATTCTTTCATGTTAGAATCCATTTTGTTCCACATAAAGTCTGTCGAAACATTGGCGTTCCAAAATGGCAAAATATTGAAGAAATTGGCTGATGAAAGATATGCTTCATGCAGCTTGTATTTGTTATCCAATTCCGGACCCGGATAATCTCCGGCCACATAATGAATATAATCGTAGGCGTATTTACCTGAGAATAAGGTACTGTAAACGTATGACATCTTTTTCTTGAGAGATGCTTGAAAAAAGAGATTTGTGTCCCATTGCCTGTCTTCATGCGAAAACTTCCCCGGTTCTTTTACATCTGCTCCCGGATAACCACGCTCGGAATTATAGAAATAAACTTTTGTTTTCCAGTCTCCTCCTTCCATCTTGCCGAACAGGGCATGTTCGAGGCGGTAAACTCGTATATCCCCGTTTTTTCGGACTTCAGTGGTGTCGTATCCACCACGATTATCCGTTTTATTTACCACTTTGTGTTTGAACTTGTATTTTCCGGAGGAATAGATATATTCAGCATTGAGTGAACCTGAAACGTTGTCCGACAGTTCTTGACTCCATAATATAGACGGATTTACCAAGTCGAAAGCTCCCGTTTTGAAAGTGGTTTTAATGTCCTGTTTTTTGTTGCCTCTAAAATCGGGTGTCTTTGTGGTCATATATATCGAACTGGCGGAAGCATAATCCTTAGCGGGTTGGAATATGGCGCTTTTTTGTCCGTTATATAGTGAAATCGCCTCCATATTGTCAAGAGAATAGCGTCCCAAATCCACAACTCCATTTTGAGGGTTTCCAATCTCTATACCATCATAAAACACACCGACATGCTGACTTCCCATGCCGCGGACATCGACCGTCTTCAATCCTCCAATCCCGCCATAATCTTTGAGCTGGACTCCTGAAAAATAACGCATGGCATCAGCGACAGAGTGTACACTCAAATCGTTAAGAAGTGAGCCGGATAAGGTTTGCACAGGTATGGCTTCCGTGGAAATACGGCTTTGCGTAACAACAATCTCGGAAAGATGTTGCACACTATCTAATTTGTTTTGAGCAAATACAAATAAAGGTAGAGACGATAAACAGATAAAAAAGAATACGTTGAATCTTTTATACAACATTTTAGGCTAATTGAACATTATCAAATAGCTTACCGAAAAATAAGTGAAATGAAGATTGAGTGACTAAAAATCAAACATACGGACGCAGGCACATTAAGATTGATTCTTTATCAGTGTTCTTCAGCTTTATTCCTCGAAAGCTTTAAACTAAATCAATC
>JAISKQ010000217.1 GCA_031260865.1 Prevotella sp. | reverse complement strand
CAGCATATTTTCGTTCCAATACATTTAGGATTTCCTTAATTGTAGCGCCATTGAACACCAGTTCGCCACGTTGCCACGCGGTGGCTTCATAAATATCAACTTGCGCGATGGAACGCCATTTGTTTTGTTTGCTATAAACGAATTGTTCATTCACATTGAGTATATAATCCGCGGGAGAACCTTGTTGCTGAACCTTTACGCTTCCGCTGATCAACGTCGTCTTAAAACAGCTGTCATCCGGGTAAGAAGAAACATCAAACTCAGTACCCAGAGCCGTAACCGAAAAATCTTTGGATTTAACGATAAAAGGAACATCAGCATTCTTACGCACTTTAAAATTAGCCTCACCCAACAGATAAACCGTCCTAGTCTTTTCCCCGTAAGATTCCGCATACAGGATAACCGTACCCGTATTTGCCTGCACGATACTTCCATCAGGCAATATCATTGTATCTCCAAATTGTTTTGAATCAGAAAAATATTCTATATAATTCGGCTCCGGGGAAGTTTTCTTTGTGAAAATGTAAGCGGAAGAAATAACAATAACTAAAGCGATAGCCGCCACATATCGCCATACCACAAGTTTTGTATGTTTTCTTTCTTTATAGAATTGTGCTTTTGCTTGTACTGATGTCAGGGAAACCAACGTATCTTCTGTCGCCACATTGTAGGTCTGATTCCACAAACGAAACAATTCGTCTTCTTTATCGGCGGATAGTTCGCTATCCACAAGCCATTTATGGAACTCGCTTTTAAGTGGTTCCTCTAGTTTCGATTTTGTATATAAATCTATAATTTTGCTGATATAATCGTTCATTTCCATTGCGTGTATATAATATATACAACTATGTCGAATGAACTACTCAACGAGGGAGGTAAAATAATATTGTTTTTTTCAAATCGGATAGGGCTAAATAGAGATGACGTTCAACGGTTCGCACCGACATGTCTAATAATTCTGATATTAAGATATTACTCTTTCCTTCGTAACGGCTCATCTTGAATATTTCTTTCCTTCGTTCCGGCATTTGTTCTACCGCATACATAATTATCAGTTCTATTTCCTTGGCATGCAGCTTATCGTCCAATCCGAATTCGTCCGCCAATTGATTCTTTCGAACCAATCTTTCCTGATATTTACGCTCTATATTCCTGTGTTTTATGAGATTAAATATGTGGTTTTTCGCCATTGTGAATAGATAGGCGTTTCTTTTTTCTTTGTCACTCCAGATCTCAGGTTTATCTAACAATATCAAAAAAATATCCTGAGAAACATCTTCCGCGTCCTGCTCTGACATAAGAATCTTCCGGGCAAAAGATTTTACTTTGGGATAGCATTCTATAAAAAACTTTCCAAATTCTTCCTTAAATTTCAGATTCTCTGTCATAGTCATAGATAAAATAACAAGCTGTTTACGGAGTTGTGATATTGATACAAGATTTAGATTATCTTTTCGTATTTATATAATAGGAATCACCGGCTTCTTTATATTCAAAATCATCTGCCACTTTCTTTATTACATCCATTATTTCGGGAAGTGTAGCGCTCTTCTTGAAATGAAAACTATACTTATCCTCATTGAAAATATCTTTCTTATATTGGAAAGAAATGGCATAGTTTCGCTCTAAAACGGTTAAAATCTCAACAATCGTAGCATCCCTGAATACAAGTTCTCCCCTTTGCCTTGCTGTGGCATCGAAAACATCAACCTGCGAGATCGCGCATTTCCCGGTTTGCTTTTCACGAACAAACTGGTCACCGGCTTTGAGTATATATTCTGTTTGGTTATTATTTTGCCGTACGCTGATACTACCACTGATTAGGGTCGCTTTGGAAAGGGCATCTTCCGGATATGACGATACGTCAAACTCAGTACCCAAAGCCGTTACAGAAAATTCATTCGCTTTTACGATAAATGGAATATCTTCATTTTTCAGTACTTTAAAATGAGCCTCACCCAATAAGTATATTGTTCTCGTCTCTTTTCCAAAGGATTCCGGATATAAAATCACTGTTTTGGAATTTACATATACGATACTCCCATCGGGCAATGTGATTGTATCGGATTCTCCGATTTGTGAATAAAACTCATTCATATTCATATTCACATCCGATGAAGTTTTCCCTGTAAAAATGAAAGCGGAAGTTACGGCAACAATCAGGACGATAGCGATAGCGGCGCCATAGCGCCACATTGTAAGTAGTAGTGTGTTTTTCTTTTCTGTACGAAGTTCTGCTTTGGACTGTAAAGATGCAAATGAAGCGAATATATCTTCATTTGCTACATCTTCTGTCTGTTCCCATAACGCAAATAAGGCATTATTCTTTTCCTCTGCAAATTGCTCATCTGTAAGCCATTCATGGAATTCATCCTTTGCCGACCCTTCTATTTTAGATTTTGAGTATAAATCTACAATTTTATTAATATATTTTTCCTTTTCGTTATGTACCATATATATTAGAATTCTTCTCTTCGGCAAGTATCAGCTTCACCACATCACTTCCTTATTATGTTATATCCAAAATAAGGAATACCGTTTTTAGATAAGTACCATGGAACAAAACTATGAAAAAAATTGAACAATCCTATATTTATTCAAACAAATATATGAACCGTTTTCCTGTCAATTCACCGGGATTTCGACAGTATTACATCTATAAC
>JAISKQ010000194.1 GCA_031260865.1 Prevotella sp. | reverse complement strand
AATAAGTGATGAGCAACATAACAGCAATCAGGTAAGGGGTAAGGAAAGCCAATTGCCCCACATACCGGTGAAAAACGATGCCTGTAAGCATGGCTATAGGCATCATATACGATTTTATCTTATTCAGCATAATATGCTCTAATTAACGCTACAAAATTAGCAAATATATTGGCGTTTCCTTCAGGTAAAGCCAATTCAATAATGAGATGTGTTAATTAAATATCAATCGCTCTCATTGCCTATAAATGACTATATAAAAAAGGAGCTGCATGTGAGCAACTCCTTTTCTGTGTTAATCTAAGGCTACTTATTTAAATTGAAAATGCTTTCTTTTATTGTTTTCATCTTGCTTTCGGCGTCAGCCTGTTTCTTGCGCTCGTTTTCCACAATCTCAGGTTTGGCGTTGGCAACAAATTTTTCGTTGCTTAGTTTAGCCATTACCGACCGCAGGAAGCCTTCGAGGTATTTCAGTTCTTCGTTCAGCTTCTTCAATTCGGCTTCCACATCGATGCCGTTACCCAAAGGTACGGAAAATTCTGTTATTCCCACCAAAAAGGATACGGCCGTGGCGTCTTTTTCGCTTACCACCTTTATCGAAGAAAGGTTGCACATCTTGGAAATGACGCTATCGAATGTCGTACTGTATTCACCAACAACCTCTAATGTAAGTTCATCCTTGTTGGGTATGTTCTTTTGCAAACGGATGGTACGGACTCCCGCGATGATCGCCTTCACTTTTTCGAACACATCAAGCAAACCGGCGTCGAAAGAGGTTTCTTTCGGCATGGCCGACACCATGATGCTTTCGCCTTCCTCGCGTTCGTTCAACGCCTGCCACAGCTCTTCGGTAATGAATGGCATGAAAGGATGAAGCAGGTGCAAAAGGGCGTCAAAATAGCCCAAAGTAGCTTCATAAGTCTTCCTGTCAATCGGTTGCTGATAGGCGGGTTTCACCATTTCGAGATACCATGACGAAAATTCGTCCCAGAACAGTTTATAGACTGTCATCAGGGCATCCGACAAGCGGTATTTATTAAACGAGTCATCCAGTTCGGCAATCGTTTTTGCCAATATATTTTCGAACCAGTTGATGGCAATCTTCGATGATTCGGGTTGCTCGATAGAGTCGCTTACCTCCCACCCTTTCACCAGGCGGAACGCATTCCATATCTTATTGTTGAAGTTACGTCCTTGCTCACAAAGACCTTCATCGAAAGGCAGGTCATTACCGGCGGGAGCTGTCAGCAACAAGCCCATGCGCACGCCATCAGCGCCGTATTTCTCCATCAGTTCGATGGGGTCGGGAGAATTACCTAACTGTTTCGACATTTTACGTCCCAGCTTATCGCGCACGATTCCGGTGAAATATACATTCCGGAAGCAGGCTTCGCCTCTGTATTCATAACCCGACATAATCATACGAGCCACCCAGAAGAAAATAATATCGGGACCTGTCACAAGGTCATTCGTCGGGTAATAATACTTTATTTCGTTATTATCGGGCTTGTTGACGCCATCGAAAACCGATATAGGCCACAACCACGAAGAAAACCATGTGTCGAGACAATCCTCATCCTGAACCAGTTGGAAGTCTTCTCCTTTTAAAGAAGGATATTTAGCAATGGCAAGTTCCCGAGCTTTTTCTTCACTTTCGGCAATCACAAAACCCCAACTTCCTCCTTCGGGAGGACTAAGGGGAGCTTGTATATAATATGCCGGTATGCGATGTCCCCACCACAATTGACGGCTGATATTCCAGTCCTTGATATTCTCCATCCAGTGACGGTATGTGTTTTTGAACTTAGCCGGATGGAATTTGATAGTATCGTTTTCTACGGCTTCCAAAGCGGGTTTAGCCAAATGTTCCATCTTGAGAAACCACTGCATGGACAGTTTCGGTTCGATAGGGACGTTTGTCCGCTCGGAGTAACCTACGCTGTTTGTATATGCTTCCGCCTTCTCAAGCAGCCCCAATTCGTCCAAGTCCTTCTCTATCTTCTTACGTACATCAAACCTGTCCATTCCTTCATACTGAAGCCCGTAAGCGTTCAGCGTGCCGTTATCATTGAAAATGTCTATACCTTCCAGATTGTGCTTTTGCCCGAGCATGTAGTCGTTCACATCGTGGGCAGGGGTCACTTTGAGGAAGCCTGTACCAAACTCCATATCCACGTATTCATCTTCGATGATAGGAATTTCGCGGTTGACAATAGGGACAATAACCTTTTTGCCCTTCATGTGCGCCGTTTTCGGGTCGTTCGGATTGATGCAGACCGCAATATCTCCGAAGATCGTTTCGGGACGGGTGGTGGCCACGACGATGTAAGCCCCCTCAACTCCCCCTTGGGGGGTTGGGGGGGCTATCTTGTACTTTACATAATACAGTTTACCATGTTCTTCTTTGTGGATAACCTCTTCGTCCGAAACAGCCGTCTTTGCCGCCGGATCCCAGTTAACCATACGGATTCCACGATAGATAAGCCCTTTGTTATATAAATCCACAAATACCTTGATCACACTCTCGGAACGTTTTTCATCCATCGTGAATGCTGTACGATCCCAGTCGCAGGAGGCGCCCAGTTTCTTTAGTTGTTCCAAGATAATACCGCCATGCTTACGCGTCCATTCCCAGGCATGTTCGAGAAAGGCGTCACGACTCAGGTCGTTTTTACGGATACCTTCCGCGGCCAATTTAGCCACTACCTTCGCTTCGGTAGCAATAGAGGCATGGTCGGTTCCGGGAACCCAGCAAGCATTTTTGCCCATCATACGGGCGCGGCGAACAAGTATATCCTGTATGGTATTGTTCAGCATGTGCCCCATGTGCAGCACACCTGTGACGTTTGGCGGAGGAATAACAATCGTATAAGGTTCGCGACTATCCGGTTCGGAGTGGAAAAACCTATTCTCTAACCAGTATTTATACCATTTGTCCTCTACTTCGGCAGGATTGTATTTACTTGCAATTTCCATATTTATGCGACTAAAAAATATTTTAACGTACAAAAGTACAAAATAAATATACTGATTCAAGTGCTAAGTAATAAGTTTTGAGTTTTGAACGCTCATTGCCCATTACTTTATTCTTAGAATTTAGAAGTTAATCCATCGAATCCCAGCCTTGCGCTTTTATAGCTATTTCCGTGCTGTCGCGGGTTTCCAAAACAAGCCCTGAACCCTCCTTTGTGATATGCCCTATCACATGCACTCCTTTTATTTTCGACACCTTATCGTGCTCATACAACGGAACAGTGAACAACAGTTCGTAATCCTCTCCGCCATTCATCGCCACGGTGGTCACATTCATATTGAATTGCTCCGCCATCATAGCTGTTTGATAATCAATCGGTATCCGTTCTTCGTATATATGACAGCCAACCTTACTTTGTTTGCAGATATGTTTCAACTCGGAAGATAAGCCATCCGATATATCAATCATCGAAGTAGGCACAATACCTTCTTCGGCAAGGAATTTGACAATATCTTTCCGGGCTTCGGGTTTCAATTGACGTTCAAGGAGATACTCCTTCCCTGTGAAATCAGGTTGAAAATCATTTTTTCCGTCATAAACAGCTTTTTCGCGTTCGAGCAATTGAAGCCCCATAAACGCCGCGCCCAAATCGCCCGAAACACAAATCAAATCGGTTTCTTTGGCTCCGTTACGGTAAGTCAACTTACTGTCTTCCCCTTCGCCTATGCAGGTAATGCTGATGGTGAAACCTGTGAGCGAAGCCGATGTGTCTCCTCCCACAATATCCACGCCATATTCTTCGCACGCCAAGTTCAATCCTTCGTAAAAGTCTTCCAAGTCTTCTACGGAGAAGCGTTTCGAGATGCCCAGCGAAACCGTGATTTGCTTTGGTTGCCCGTTCATGGCATAAATATCGGAGAAATTGACAATCGCCGATTTATAGCCCAAATGTTTCATAGGGACATACATCAGGTCGAAATGGATTCCTTCGAGCAGAAGGTCGGTCGTCACCAATGTTTTCTTATCCCTGTAAGACAACACGGCGGCGTCATCCCCCACCCCCTTTTCGGAACCCGGATTCTTTAATTCTATATCTTTTGTCAGGTGATCGATTAAACCAAATTCACCCAAACTTGCTATTTCAGTTCTTTTCATTGTTTCTAATTTGAAAGGTACAAAGTTAGTATATTTTGAGTTAGTACAAAACAAGGTTTTCAGTCAATCAGATAATTTGGCATTCTTCGCCTCCGCTATGTCTGAACCACTCTTTCATTAAGATTTTCAGAATTGCAAGATAAAAATCTTGTATCATCTTGTAAAGAATCAAGGTTCTTTTACATTAGACCTCTCTTAAAAGCAAACCGCCACACCTAAATTTACCGCGCTATTACCAAAATCCTCACTTACTCTGCCGCTTATGGAGTATGGCGTATAATGATATTCCATATAAAGCCCGACTTTTTTATATCGGAGATTAACACCACCGAAAACATCCAAAGTCTCGAAGCTATACCATTTATCTTCATCATCATAATAG
>JAISKQ010000121.1 GCA_031260865.1 Prevotella sp. | reverse complement strand
AACTTTGGCAACGGAGGCGTGATGAAACTTGAAGGCTCTACCGGATTGGATCAAAGCATTGATTATAAAGGTACAGTTACTCTACCTAAGTCCTTAGCCAATAATTATGTGAGCGCGGTGCCTATTACGATTGGAGGTTCTTTTACTAATCCTAAGATAGGAGTGGATACAAAAGCGCTTGTGGCGGGAGCCGCTTCGTCGGTAGTAGGCGGATTGCTTGGCGGCGAAAAAGGCACGGATGTGTCGGCTAAATTATCGGAAGAAAAAGCGAAGCAAATAGAGAAAATAAGGACAGAAGCCGACGCCGCGGCAAAGAAATTAGTGGCGGAAGCCGAGAAGCAATCGCAAGCGTTAGTGGACAAGGCAGGCAGCAACCCAATCGCGAAAGCCGCCGCTCAGGCTGCCGGTAAAAAGCTGGTTGACGAAGCCAACAAACAAGGACAGAACCTGAAAAACAAGGCTGAAGAACAGATAAAAAAGGTTGATACTGACGGACAATAATAGTACATGGTTATAAATAAACAAAAGAGGATAAGGCGATCGGCTTTATTCTCTTTTGTCTTGTTGTAGAGTTTGGCTTTCATTCAAGATTGTCGCACTAACCGCCATTTTTAACTTTTTTATTATAAATAAGTTGTCTATTTTTTGTTTAATATTTGTTAAGTGGTTTATAAATTTGCGATCATAGCAGAACCTAAATTTTATAACCATTTGCAATCGTTTGCATAACAAAATGGCAGTTTCTATAAAATGTTATGTAAAGAAATAGGATAGGTTTTCTCATATTTGTAGCATCAAATTATAATAACCATGACGAAAGTAAAATACGACGATCATCTAAAGAGCGAAGAAAAAAATAGAAAATAGTCTTTTTGCGACTAAATTCATTTACATATATCTATTACAAATACGAAAAATTAATTAAATTATAAATAGTAATCATAAATCAATATTAGTTAATCTTAATATTATTTCGCATGACAAGAAAGATTAAGAACAGATGTCTAAATGTATTCCTGCTGTTTATGTTAGGAATACTGGTATCAACATCAAATGTTTTCGCGCAAGACGGAAATATAACAGTT
Organism: Prevotella sp.; assembly: GCA_031260865.1. Lineage (GTDB taxonomy): Bacteria > Bacteroidota > Bacteroidia > Bacteroidales > Dysgonomonadaceae > Dysgonomonas. Next base: position 11,211 of record JAISKQ010000121.1, on the reverse strand, counting down.
AAAGGTAACGTGAAGGACAACACCGGCGAAGCTATAATCAGCGGAAGTGTTGTAGTAAAAGGAACAACCATAGGAACTGCGACTGATGTTGACGGGAATTATGAAATTAATGTTCCGGCAGATGGAATATTAGTATTCAGGTATGTAGGGTTTAAAATGCAGGAAATTCCTGTCGCAGGTAAAACCAGAATCAATGTGACGCTGGCGGAAGATACCGAATTACTTCAAGAAGTTGTGGTCATTGGGTACGGTAGCGTGAAGAAAGAAGACTTAACAGGAGCCGTGACAACAATATCCGCTAATTCATTAGCGAAAGGAATGGCTACGTCGGCTTCAGACCTTTTGGTCGGAAAAGCCCCTGGTGTAAGTGTAATTAGTGATGGGGGCGCTCCTGGTGGAGGCGCCACAATTCGTATTCGTGGAGGTTCCTCTATGTCTGCAAGTAACGATCCATTAATCGTTATTGATGGGGTTCCTGTGGATAATACAACAGGTATAAATGGTATGGGAAATCCTTTATCTACCGTTAATCCTAATGATATTGAGAATTTTTCAATTTTGAAAGACGCTTCTGCTACAGCTATTTACGGATCTCGTGCATCTAACGGGGTAATCATTATTACAACAAAAAGAGGTAGCGCAGGGAAAGTGAGAGTTAATTACGATGGAACATTTTCTATAAGTACAAAAATAAAGAATACCGATGTAATGAGCGCTGATGCCTTTCGTGATTTTGTTAAAGAACATTACGATGGAAGTAGCGCGCAAGTCGCGGCTTTAGGTAAGGCTAATACAAACTGGCAAGATGAGATTTTCCATACAGCTTTTAGTACGGATCATAATGTTAGCGTTGCCGGCGCAATAGGAACAAAAGTACCTTATCGTGTATCGTTAGGCTATACCAATGAAAACGGTATTCTGAAAACTTCTAATATGGATCGTTGGACAGGATCCATCAGTTTAAGTCCTAAATTCTTTAATGACCATTTAAGTATCCAACTGAATGTAAAAGGTATCTATAATAAGAACCGTTTCGCGGATGTGGGAGCTATTGGGGCTGCTGCTGAATTTGACCCAACACAACCTGTTTATATGCCAAACTACAAACCGGGTATGGCGGGTAATGGCTATTATATCTCAATGAAAGAAGATGGTGTTACGCCTATCGACATAGGTATCACAAATCCAGTAGCCTTTTTAGATGAAAAGTCCGATTTATCCAGAGTCAAAAGAAGTATTGGTAATATCCAGTTTGACTATAAGATGCATTTCTTACCGGATCTACGAGCAAACTTAAATTTAGGTTATGATGTGTCCAGCAGTATTGGTTGGATTGATATTAAAGATAACTCTCCTATGAGTTGGGTACAAGGTAATTATAAAGCCGGATGGGGCGAAAACCGTAATTATACGCAATTGAAGCGTAATCAACTGATGGATTTTTATTTGAATTATGTTAAAAACATAAGTCAACATAAAATAGATATTATGGGAGGTTACTCTTGGCAACATTTTTATAGAGGCGAAGAAAATGTATATCCTTATTCACCCGCAATGCAGAGCAACTATGGTACAGAGTATTATAAATTGGGAGATGATTATTATACAGAAAATTACCTTATTTCTTTCTTTGGACGTTTTAACTATACTTATGCTAATCGTTATTTGTTGACGGCTACACTTCGTAATGATGGATCTTCTCGATTTAGTGAAGATACTCGTTGGGGATTATTCCCGTCTGTGGCACTCGCTTGGAGGCTTTCGGAAGAATCTTTCATGAAGAACCAGAAACTTATCTCTGACTTAAAGTTACGTTTGGGATATGGGATTACAGGTCAGCAGAACTTAGGACAGGGCGATTATCCATATATGGCTAAATACAAATATAGCGAAGCCGGAGCTAATTATTATTGGGGAGATCAAATGGTACAATTAATTAGACCGGAAGCTTATGATGCTGACTTAAAATGGGAAGAAACAACAACTTATAACGTAGGGTTGGATTATGGATTCCTTGGTAATCGTATTTCCGGAGCAATAGATGTGTACTACAGAAAAACAAAAGATTTGTTGAATGAGATTTCAATACCCGCGGGTTCGAACTTTAGCAATAAATTATTGACGAATATGGGTACTCTGGAAAATAAAGGTATAGAGTTATCTATAACAGCTCGTCCTATTGAAACTAAAGATATGAATTGGTCTATTTCATATAATGTTTCTTATAACAAAAATGTAATAACAAACTTGTCTCTAAATGATGACCCTAATTATGTAGGTGTAATTCATGGAGGTATATCCGGAGGTACAGGTAATAATGTTCTGATTCATGCGGTGAATAAACCATTTAATTCATTCTATGTCTATGAACAAGTGTATGATGCCAAAGGAAAACCGATTGAAGGAGCATACGTTGATCAGAATAATGATGGTGTGATCAATGCTAGTGATTTAAGACCATACAAGAAATCTTCACCGGATATTTATATGGGATTATCTTCTCAATTCTCTTATAAAAACTGGGACTTTAATTTCGCGATGCGTGCAAGTTTAGGTAATTACGCATATAATAATATCCAATCAAATCGTGAGGCTTACGGCGGTTCTTTTCTGTTAGATCCGGCAGGATTTTTGAAAAATAGAATAAGCAGCGCTTCTTATACAGATTTTGTTATGCCGGAATATCTTTCCGACTATTATGTACAAAATGCGTCATTCTTAAGAATGGATAATATTTCATTAGGATATACTTTCTTTAAACCATTCAAAGGATTAGAATCGGTACGTGTATATGGAACAGTACAGAATCCATTTATAATTACTAATTATGATGGTTTAGATCCTGAATTTAATAATGAAGGTATAGATAATAACATTTATCCTCGTCCTCGTATATATATGTTAGGTTTGAGTATTAAATTCTAATAAAAAACAATTCAAATAAAATTATGAAAGCAATAAAATATAAATATTTAGCAATAGCAATTCTGTTTGGGGCATCAGTAGCTATGACATCGTGTACAAGCGATCTTGATACCATACCTATCGATAAAGAAGAAGCTGTTGGTGAAACTGTCTATGGTAAAGACTTAGGAGCTTATCAATCCGGTTTAGCTAAGATATACGCAGGTTTGGCTATTTCAGGGAATAAAGGCGGTGACGATCTATCCGATGTCGCAGGTGTGGACGGTGGTAGCCAAGCATCTTTCCTTCGTGGATTATGGAATCTACAGGAATTACCTACCGATGAAGCACATTGTTGTTGGGGTGATATAGGTATTAATGATTTTAATATTATAGAATGGAATTCTAGTAATGTGTTTATTAAGGGATTATATTATCGTCTTTTTTATCAGGTAAATCTATCCAATGAGTTTTTACGTGAAACTACTGAAGATAAACTTTCTTCTCGCGGAATGGACGAAAAAGTAAAGGCTGAGGTTCGTATTTATCGTAATGATGCTCGGTTTATGAGAGCTTTGGCTTATTATTACCTGTTGGATATGTTCCGTAATGTTCCATTTATTACAGAAGATGGCTCTGTGGGCAAAGAAGCTCCTCAGCAAATCAAGGGTAAGGATTTATTTGTTTACATAGAAAAAGAGTTGACAGATATAGAGAATGGATTATTAGAACCTTTCGTCGGATATGATTCAAAATATTATGGACGTGTAACAAAAGCGGCGGTTTGGTCTTTACTCTCTCGTTTATACTTGAATGCTGAAGTATATGCCGGCGAAAAGAAATATACAGAAAGTATTACTTATAGTAATAAAGTATTGAATGTCGGTTATCAGTTAGAACCTGTTTATGCAAATATGTTTAAAGCTGATAATGGGAACTCCAAAGAAATGATTTTTCCTATTCGATACGAAGGTGTGGATACACAAACATGGGGTGGTCTGACATTCCTTCTATGTAGCACTGTACCTTCGGCAATGCAGACTGAAATTAATGCTCAGGGTGCATGGCAAGGTAATAGGGCAAGGGTCTCTTTACAAAATATATTTAAGAATGAGAATAGTTTTGACAAAGATGGTCGTTACGGAATGTTATACCCTGATTTGTCGGATAATATTGAGATTGTTGATCCTTCAAAATATGGTGATGGAATTCCTGTGGTAAAATACTCTAACGTAAATAAAGATGGATCTCTACCTCCTAGCAATATTGTGTATACCGATTTCCCATTATTCCGTTTAAGCGAAATATATTTGAATTATGCGGAAGCTGTTCTTCGTGGAGGTACCGGAGGTGATGCTACAAAGGCTCTTTCGTTAATTAATGATTTGCGAAAACGTGCCTATAATGGTGATGCAGCTGCTACAATATCTTCCGCTAACTTAAATCTGAATTTTATTTTAGATGAGAGGGCTCGTGAATTTTTCTTTGAAGCACAACGTCGTACCGATTTAATTCGTTTTGGTAAATTAACCGGCAGTGATTATATCTGGACGTGGAAAGGCGGATCTTTCGACGGTAGATCGGTAGACGCTAAATATAACGTATATCCTATTCCTGCTGACGATATGGGTTCAAATCCTAATTTAGTTCAAAATAGTGGTTATTAAATTGTAATCAATTAAATCAGACGTATATATGAAAATGATAAAATATATTTTAACAACATTGTCTCTATTACTGGTTTTTGGGGCTTGTAGCGATGACAATAAACAGATTTATGATCCTAATAATGTAAAACCGGGACAATTAGCAGGAATAAAGGCATCTTACGTATTAGATCCTGCGGAAAGCGGTAATGTGGCGGAAACATTTAAATGGAGCGCTATGGATATGGGTTATCAGGCAGCGGTGTCTTATACTCTTGAAATGGATATAGTCGGCAATAATTTTGCAAATGTTCAGGAATTGGCTACCGGAAATATTCTTACAGCTGATATAACAGTAGCTAAACTTAATGCGGCGATGATAAAACTTCAACAGATATATGGTTTTGACGATGCAACAGAGCAATCCGTGGAATTTCGTGTGAAAGGTACGATCACAACTATCTCGCCTTTGTTTCAACCGATATATACGAATGTAATTACTTCAAAAGTTACACCATATTCGGCTGAAATCGAATATCCAAAAGTATGGGTCATTGGAGACTATTGTGGTTGGGATCATGCAAACAGTCAGTTCTTATTTGCATTTGCAGGTGGAACTACTTATGAAGGTTGGATATTCTTCGATAATAAAGCTGCTAATGGCTTCAAGGTAACGGGAGCCGCAGGTTGGGATAATGGAAACTGGGGATTGAATAGCCAGACTCCTTCAGCCGAAGCGAATTCTATTACATTGTGGAATGATGGAGGATCGGGCAATATAAGTTGTTATTCAAAGAATTATTATAAATTCTCATTTGATACATCAACAGAAATATTGACTAAATTATCCAGTATGAATACTCTTGGTATCATTGGTGATGGAGCTAATGGTTGGGGAGATAATGATGATATACCATTCGTGTTTGATACCCAAAAACAAGTATTTGTAGCTACCGTAGTATTGAAAGATGGAGCTATCAAATTTAGAGGAGATCATGATTGGAATGGAATTAATTTAGGTCAAAAAGCAGGTGCGGAAACAGGTATATTAGCCAATGGTGGAGATAATATTTCTGTAGTTGCCGGTACATATAAAATTACTTTAAACCTGAATAATTCTGCTGAAATGACTTATAAAATTGAAAAATAGAATACCGTGGTAATGGCGGAGATCAAGAGCGCGTGACTGTGGCGGCAGGTAAAACTGTAACTCTTGACTTTAATGCCGGAACAGGAACTATTCTATAATTCATACAATTTAGAATACTTATCAGAATAAGTGGAAACGAACATTTCCACTTATTCTTTTATATATCTGCAAACGTTTGCAAACCTTTTTATAGGCTTTACTGATTTTCAGTCTTGCTGTTGAGGTATAATAATGCTTTCTTTGTATTATGGAAAATATTTATAGAAAAATCATGAAAAAGGCAATCAGTATTTTTATTCTTATCTGTTTTTGTTGTATCTTCAGTACAATGGAAGCGCAAGAACTCAAATCACCAAATGGAAATCTCACCCTGAAATTCTTTTTACAGGACAATGGCATACCAACTTATAGCCTTACTTATAAAGGAAAAGATGTGGTAAAACCAAGCAGATTAGGTTTGGAACTAAAAGATAATAGTGAGGCGCATACCGATTTTAATGACTTTACGGCTACCCAAAATGCCGATTCCGGGCAGGGAGAAGATAAAGTATCGTTATTGGACGGTTTTGAAATATCAGCTGCCCAAACATCCATATTCGATGAAATGTGGAAACCGGTTTGGGGCGAAGTGAAAGAAATACGCAACCATTATAATGAGTTGGCTGTCACACTCAATCAAAAATCAACAGACAGGCATATCTTAATCCGTTTTCGTCTGTTTGACGATGGCTTAGGATTTCGCTATGAATTTCCGGAACAAAAGAATCTGGTCTATTTCGTCATAAAAGAAGAACGGACGCAATTTGCGATGGCAGGCGATCATACAGCTTATTGGATACCGGGAGATTATGATACGCAGGAATATGACTATACGACATCCAAACTCTCCGAAATCAGAGGCTTAATGAAAGGCGCGATTACGCCTAATTCATCTCAGACGCCATTTTCTCCGACAGGAGTACAAACAGCATTGATGATGAAGACAAACGATGGGTTGTATATTAATTTGCATGAAGCGGCTTTGATCAACTATGCTTGTATGCACCTGAATCTGGATGATAACGACATGGTATTCGAATCATGGCTTACACCGGATGCACAGGGTAATAAGGGATATATGCAAGCTCCGTGCAATACGCCTTGGCGCACAGTAATGGTAAGTGATGACGCTCGCGATATATTGGCTTCTCACATTACATTAAACTTGAACGAACCTTGTAAAATAGAAGATACTTCATGGATTAAGCCTGTCAAATATGTCGGTGTATGGTGGGAAATGATTACAGGCAAAAGCTCATGGGCATATACGGACGATGTATATAGCGTGCAGTTGGGTATGACCGACTACGCTAAAACGAAACCGAACGGTAAACACGGGGCAAATACGGCTCACGTGAAAGAATATATAGATTTTGCAGCGCAACATGGCTTTGACGCCGTATTGGTTGAAGGCTGGAATACAGGTTGGGAAGATTGGTTTGGAAATTCAAAAGATTATGTCTTTGATTTTGTGACCCCGTATCCTGACTTTGATGTGGAAGGATTACATAATTATGCTAAGGAAAAAGGTGTGAAAATGATGATGCACCACGAAACGTCTTCATCTGTACGTAACTACGAGCGTCATTTGGATCAAGCCTATAAGTTCATGGCGGATAATGGCTACAATGCTGTGAAGAGCGGGTATGTGGGAAATATAATCCCTCGCGGAGAACACCACTATGGACAATGGATGGTAAACCATTATCAATACGCGCTGGAAAAGGCGGTCGATTACAAAATCATGCTCAACGCGCACGAAGCGGTTCGTCCGACAGGAATATGCCGTACTTATCCTAACCTGATAGGCAATGAATCGGCTCGTGGCACGGAGTATCAGGCATTTGGCGGAAGCAAGCCCAATCATGTGACTATATTGCCTTTTACTCGTCTGATTGGCGGTCCTATGGATTATACCCCGGGTATTTTTCAGATGGATGTCAGTAAAATGAACCCCGACAACCATTCGCATGTCAACAGTACATTGTGCAACCAGCTGGCTCTGTATGTGACTATGTACAGCCCATTGCAGATGGCGGCGGATCTTCCTGAAAATTATAATCAGTATCTTGACGCGTTTCAGTTTATCAAGGATGTGGCTGTGGATTGGGATGACAGTAAAATGCTTGAGGCGGAACCGGGAGAATATATCACCATCGCGCGAAAAGCAAAAGGTTCAAATAACTGGTTTGTTGGAAATGTGAGCGGCTACACCGGTCATCTTTCAACCCTGTCATTTGATTTCTTGGATGCCGACAAAACATATATAGCGACCATATACAGCGATGCGAAAGACGCGCATTATAAAACGAATCCGCAAGCATATAATATTCGCAAGGTTATTGTTACCAACAAATCCAAACTTACCCAACAATCGGTTGCCGGAGGCGGTTATGCCATCAGTATTGTTGAAGCGGGTAAAGAACAGATAAAAGGTCTAAAGAAGCTATAAATAGATAGTCAAGTGTAGAGTTTTGGTTATCAAAGTAAAGGCTGTCCATTTGTTTGGGCGGCCTTTATGTTATTTATTAAGCTGAAGGATAAAAGTTAATCTTATCCGGAATACTTCGGTACAATATAGGCTCAAACCTAAAAATTGTGGGGAGATGGCTAATTGTAAAAAAGTAACAAAAGTAACAGTAGTAAGTTGTTTACTGGAGTTCAAGAGTCCAAGTTTAATAGAGTTCAAATTGTCCGTTTCGACCCAACGGGTCGTATGGTTATAGCTAAATATCGGAATTCCTTATATACGACCCCGTAAGGGTCGAATGCCGGTATGTGTTACCTGCTATAAACATGTGACCCTTGCGGGGTCGTTTTATTGCCGACAATCCGTCCTTAATTGTCTCTACCGAACGGTGTTCCTTTATTTTCTCGTAACTCATTACTCAAAACTTAAAAGGTGACAAAAGTAACACTTTTCAAGTAACACCGCTTCGCGCCATTCTTCGTTCTTGTAAACTTGTAAACTTTCAATCTTGTAAACTCAATACCAAAAAAAGTGACAAAAGTAACAGTTTTTAGGTAACACCGCTTTGCGCTATTCTTCTTGTAAACATGCAAGCTAGTAAACTAAAACTCTTGTAACTCTTGTAACTCGTAACTTGTAACTATATCATCATTTCAAAGACCTTTTCAATCATTGCTTCGCGCCGCGAATGGTTTATTGTTGGAAAAAGGTGACAAAAGTAACACTTTTCAAGTAACACCGCTTCGCACCATTTTTCGTTCTTGTAAACTTGTACACTTGCAAGCTTGTAAACTCGAAACTTAAAAGGTGACAAAAGTAACACTTTTTAGGTAACACCGCTTTGCGCTATTCTTAATTGGCTACGCCGAACGTTGTTTCCTCATTCTTCATTCTTCATTTTTTTTTCGTTTACTAACATTCTATAACTCTTGTAAACTCAAAACTTAAAAAGGTGACAAAAGTAACAGTTTTCGGTCATCATCGCTTTGAGCCATTCTTTTCTTGTAAACTTGTAAACTAGCAAGCTAGTAAACTCAAAACTTATTACTCAAAACTTCCAACTCATATATAGATAATTTTGTTTTAAAAAAATGCGGTTTCCGACACATATTTTTTGTTTTTCTTCATTTTTACAGATTACATGTCCTTGCGCATAAAGTATTGAATAGCGATTTTTTCAAGATTCAAAAGATTATTAAGCTTTTTCTTTATATTGGTAATCAAGAAGATCTTACTGAAATCGTAGTTCAGATAATTTTTATTCTGCTGCTGCTCGACGGCGTAATCTTAAAGCCTTTAAACTGCCCTTTGGAAGGCGGAAGGAACAAGGCTAAAAAACTCGCCCTTGTTGGTGCGGATTTTATGCTATTTCTCTGTATATTTTAGAGAAAATTATACGGAGTAATGAACGGTCATAGACAATATGCCGACAGGCAATGCTTGAAAGGCAGGAATGTATCCTATTTCGTTGGTAGAATAATAAATTGCAGGAAGTTAATCCTGCCGGGAATACTCAGATATAGCATAAATATACCAAGTGTAAAGTTGCGTTTGCTTTTATTTATTTTTACATTTGTATTTGATAGACGATTTAAGGTTGGAAGATTTTCCTAAAACCCGACTTTTTGTAACGAAAACGCAAGAGCCGTTAGGTTGGGTAAAGATTGAAAAAATGTAAACAACAATCTCGCCTCTCTATTTCCAAAAAAATCCGCCCCGATCTTGGTGTCAATTTTTCGGTTTTCCTATATAATGCGGTATCTAATTTAATAATAAATAAATACAAATAATTTATGAATTTAAAAAATCATTTTATTAGCACTTTAGAATTTCGGGCATTGCACCCCGAAACAGTTGTTTCCAACAGCGATGTGTATTTTACTTCACTGGCTAACAAAATATTGCGCACATTGCAAAACGATAAACCGATGGCGAAAGAATTTGGCGAAAATTTTTTGCGACAGTTTTCGCTCAAGTCGGCGGCGTATTTAGAAGATGTGGTGTCGCGATGGGGACTGTTCAACGGCTTCCGCAAACTGCATTTGCAAATGTTGGGCAAAAAACTGCCGTTCTACACGCTTGATGAAGAATATCTTGACGATGAAATCAATTTGGAAGATATTCAGTTTCTCGTTTGGACAACAATACAGGAACATTATAACAATAAAGAAGAAAATCGTTTTCTGAACCCCGAAAATCCGGGAATGAGATTTGTGAGCGAAATAATTTTTGGAATATTGGAAGATGAATATGAAACCGCACCCGAAAACGAACGCATTCGCGAATTGCTGCACGAATGGGAATACGAAAGTTTTTACAGTTTTCGCGAATTGCTTAAGTGGCTGTGCTACAATAGTTACCTCTCTACAAATCACGCGCGGAAAAACCTGAACGATATAAAAATCGCGGCTCGCGACAATCAGAAAAAAAACAGCGCATCGTCAGTCGACAAACTAATTTATCTTGTCGAAAGCAACGCTATTTTTAATTACGTAACTACTCCGCTGTCTGTCAAATCAATAGAATGGTTTAGGGCAATTACAGAGAACAAAAATACTTTGAATAAAATAGAAAATTTCGATTGCCGCCCGTTTCAAACTTACAAAATAATGGGTGGCGACAATGATATCATCAATCTGTTGCCATTTGGTGAAAACGAAACGATGCTGCAACTTTCTCGCGAAAGTTTAGATGTTTTCGACAAAAACAGCACACGCGAATATCAGACAGGAAAAGAAGCAATTCGCGTAGCATTGGTTTTTTTCGATGGCTTGTGGCAAGTAAATGGTTTTTCGATGTTTATGGATATGGACGAGCAGATTCAGACAACGGAAGACAATCTAAATACTACTCAAAAACAGCACGCCGAAAATGCGGAGTACAGTCATAACGAGATATTGAAATACAATAAAAACGAGCCAATAGCGTTTTTCAAAAATTGCGACGAATGGAAAAAATTCTGGATGGGCGCCTTTCCCGAAACCCCAAATATTGATGAATAT
>JAISKQ010000082.1 GCA_031260865.1 Prevotella sp. | reverse complement strand
CGGAAGCGTTCGAGCACTTCCGCAAATGTTTTATTTTCAGACATTTTTCTGAATTATATTTTAGCAATAGCCTTCAATAAAGCATATCCTCCGAATATCTGAACCAGCATTCCCGGAATTCCGATACGGAAGTCTTGTATAGCGACAATAAAATCCCTTACTATTGCCCATTCGATAAGTGTGCCTATTACTTGGTAAGCTAACACGGCGGCGATAATACCTAACAAAGAAATCTTCTGAAGGCGGTGAGCGGCGTAAGCGGCGGCTCCTGCCAAAAGAGTGGATTTGATAAGTATAGCAGGTAATATATCTATAGCCGGCATTCCGAACAGTAGGTTGTTAACCAACGGTGAAAGGATAGCTGTAAGCAATCCTACACGCAGCCCGTATTTATATGCCGCTATTAATGTGAAAAAGTAGATTGGTAGCCATGTCAAACCTCCTCCGGGTACCAAATGGCAAATCTGAGGAAGAGCTATATTTCCAACGATAAACAGTAAGGCGAATAGATATGTTTTAGCCTCTTTGTACGTGAAAGAATAGAGTTTTACGGTTGTTGTTTCCATAATCATAGTAAATTAAAGTGTATTTATTTTAAGTTGTTATATGTTGTTTGTCTTTTTTTGTCAAAGAAATTAAGTGTGTAATCGACTTTTTGTAAACTAAAAGTTTTGTTATCCTTTGGTTTCGTGTTATTAGCAAATGCAATACTAAAGATTATTATCGAAATGCACAAATATTATAATATCTTTTTACTTTTTGAAGATAAAATTTATAATAACAAAACAAATATAGAAAATAATAATTGAAATTACCATATCGTGAACAATAATATTATTGTTTTTTAGAACAAAGCCCTTCGGTTAACAGGCAAGATTTCCGGGAACGGATAATAAAAAAATCCCCGCAGACATCACGTCGCGAGGATATAGATCAACTAAAAAAAACTATCCAATAGAAAAGCTTTATGCCAAACAAAATGTGTTCTTACTTTCCTTTTGTTTCTTGCGGTATCGGTTGCATTGCTCTGTGATACTGTATCCTAATAATATTCCTAATATAAAGTCTTCTTCGGGGGTTAACAGGTTTAAGGGCTTGTTACCGCATATCTTATTCGCGACAATAAGACAATCTTCCTTTCCGAAAAACACATTTATATTTCCGTTCTTGAGATATTCGATCCTGTAGTTAATATTATTTTTTTCCAGTTTCCATTTTGCTTTACTCTCCAGCTCTCCGGCAAGCGTGCAAAGCATCAGGTCGCGCACGCCCTTCTTGTATTCATAAATAAGATGGTGGAAAACGTTCATGTCAGTCATTTTTTATATTACTTTCTTTAAATCTTCTATCCAGTTGGCGATGCGCTGATCGGTAAGGTCGGATTCATTATCGTTGTCAATGAGTAAACCTACAAATTGTCCGTCCACAACCGATTCGGAACTGTCGAAGGTATATCCTTCGGTATGTACTTTGCCAATAAGTTCACAACCTTTGTCTTTGACGACATCGTATATCTTGCTTAATGCCTCGCCGAATGTGTCGCTGTATGAATACGAATCGCCGCATCCGAATAAAGCGACTTTTTTTCCGTTCAGGTCGGCGGCTTTTACCTTAGCGATGTAATACTCCCAGTCGTCCTGCAAATCGCCGGCTCCTAATGTTGACGACCCGAAAAGAATAGCATCATAAGCCGAATAGTCCGCGTTGGCATTTGACACGTCGTGCAGGTCTGCTTTTCCTACATTCAATTGTTTTGCGATTTCTTCGGCTACTTCCTGTGTGTTTCCGGTTGTTGAGCCGTAATATATTCCTATTTTTGACATTTTATAATTTTTTTTTAAATGAATACGTTTACGATTACAAAGTAACGACATGCGTGGAAGGTGTGCAATACCGAAAAATAATGATATTTATAGCCGTTTCTCATTATTTATAATTAGAACAGGGAGCCAAAGGGTAGGAGAGTGGAAGATAAAGGGCGGGTATAAACAAAAAAAGCAGATTGATAATTCAATCTGCTTTTTATACCGTTCAGAACTATATTTTAAGCTTCTGCTACTTTAGGAAGTACAGAAACAAAAGATCTGTCGTCTCTTCTTTTGCGGAATACTACTGTACCATCTACCAGCGCGTATAAAGTATGGTCTTTACCGATACCTACGTTTTCGCCGGGATGATGAGTTGTTCCTCTTTGGCGTACTATAATGTTTCCTGCTTTAACGATTTCTCCGCCAAATGCTTTTACGCCCAATCGTTTACTTTCCGATTCACGGCCGTTTTTTGAACTACCTACACCTTTCTTGTGTGCCATTTTCTTCTGTTTTTAACTGATTAAGCAATAATTTCTTTAACAATAACTTCAGAGAACTGTTGACGATGACCGTTTAGTTTGCGGTGACCTTTTCTTCTTTTCTTATGGAAAACAAGAACTTTGTCGCCTTTAGCTTGAGATATAATCTCTAATACTACTTTAGCGCCTTCCACAGTCGGAGTTCCTACTGTTACAGTACCATCATTGTCAATCAATAATACTTTGTCAAACTCTACATTAGAGCCATTTTCTGCATTAATTCTGTGAACAAACAATTTTTGGTCTTTTTCAACTTTCATTTGTTGTCCCTGAATATCTACAATTACATACATCTGTTTATTATTTACAGGTTATGTGCCTGAGGCGAACCGTTTTACGCACGGTTTCTTGTTGGCCTATTAGCAATCGGGTGGCAAAGATAATAAATCATTGCCGAAATTTCAAATCTTTTTTCAGAAGATTATCTCTTATCTTGTGTTTTTAGCACTCCTACTAATCCTTCCGGTATAAGTTCGGGGCTTACACCCATGTCGGGAGCCATTTTTACGAGGTCTTTTGATGTGATAACTTGGTAAGTGGTCAATAACTTTTGCGAAATTATATACTTTGATCTTTTAAGTTCTCCGGTTAAATTATCTTCAATAAATAAGGAATCTCCTATTATTTGGTAAGAGTCTGTTGTTTCTTGAATAAGTCCGTTTGCGCTTTCTGTGCCTTTTTTCCTTACGACGGTCTTTACGCTTCGCTCGCTGAACGATTTTGTAATGTTAATATAATTATCCAAATCAATCTTGAACATAAGATTAAATCTATTATTAATATCCGGGTCGGATGTCTGTAAAGTCCGTTCGTATGTGTGCCAATCTCCTATTATCGTCGGTTCTTCAAACTCCTTGCCTCCTTCGCAGGATGATATGAAAATGCAGATTATAAATAAAGATGTAATGCGTGTAATAATATTTTTCATTTGTGAATATGTTTGTTGTGCAAAGATATTAAATATTATTTTCCAATCCGCTGAAAAACAAAAAATTGTATGCGAGAGTAGCCATAATGGATAACGATATAGGGATGAATGAGCTAACTGTTTTGTCCTGCCGCGTTTAACCCTTGTTCCAAATAACTCATTTCGCCCGCAAAGATAGCTAAAGATATGCAGACAAACAATAGTTTCTCACACTAACTTCAACGCCTTGACATTCTGCGACAGTTGCGCGATGTTGTGAGCATTCGGTTTGATGTTCAGCCGTTAAAGATACGAAGTGCGCGGATGCTGCCATCCCCCTTGAGTTTTTTTGCACACCTGATTTAAAATACCCTCAAATGGGGGTAGTGTGGCATTTTTTCGCTTCCTAACTTTACACCATAAAACTCAATAGTGAATTGAACATTAAATATATGTACAACAAAAATCAAAAAGAAATGGAAAGATTCAGAATCAATTTGAGGAATGTGGCAATCATTTTTGCCTGCCTCGCGGTAGTAATGATTACCGCTTGCAATGGCGGTGGAAACAAACGGTCAAACGGCGACGCGACGGATACAAAAACCAAATCGAAAGCGTCTGCAACAGCAGCATTAGAGGTGACAGACGATGCAAAAACAATATTGGCGACATACAGTCTGACCGCAGAGGCAGTCGCACCTCAAAACGCTATCTACACTTTTCTTCCATTCGGGCAGGAGCGGGAAGTTGTCGGTTTTCTGCAAACCAAAGGAACGAAAAAAGCCCCGAAAAGAGATTTCACCAAAATGATAGAGGGAATAAAAGCCGCCTCCGACGATGGTAAAATTTACAACGCCCTCAGCGATGACCTTGAATTTGATATGAATAATTTAGTAACCGACTATGCTGTTGGGCACGAGTTTCAATACATTAGTAAAGGCAAGCACATAAAGGTTTATTTAGCGTGGGGCAGCGGATTTGTAAAACCGGGAACGGAAGATAGTTATCCTATTTATAGAATTACTTTTAAAGAACAATAAAATATTTGAAGCAATGAAACAATTTAATTTCAAACTAATAGCTGCCCTTGCGATGTTCGCACTCGTCGCGATTTCCGCACAGGCGCAAGTTACGCCGCAGGCGGTAATAGGCAACGCCCCTTCGCTCCCATCGCCGGAGCAGTGGGCGGCAAACAACGGACATACCGAAGCGTTCAAGGCGAAAATTGCCGAACTCAACGGCAAGTTGAACGAAATGTCGGTTATTCAGTTGCCTACCGTAACTGAGGCGGATATGCAGCAGGCGCAGGCGGCGCAGCAGCGCAAGATGCAGGAACAGCAACGCCGACAACAAAGGGATATGAAAAATGCTCAAAAAAATATGGAGCAGGCGCAGGATGCTATGGCAATGTTGAACCTTACGCCTGCCGAAATAGCCAAGTTGGAAAAAATGAGCGACAAGGAAATAGAGGCTTTTATGCGGAAACGTATGGCGGAAAAGGGCGTTGACCCGATGACCTTCACTACCGACTACTCGGAAGCAGATGCACGTCGCGACCGCGAAGCCGAAGCGCAGGGACAGGCATTGTTTAAAGCGCAAGAAGCGCAGGAGGCTTATATGAATCAGTTGCAGGTAACAAGCAAGAAAATCGCCGAAGCCGAAAAAGCGGTGTCCGACCGCATTTCAGCCCTTTGGGAAAGCCGCAAAGATGCCATAGCGAAAGCCGCCGCCGAGTGCGCCCAGCCCGAAGAGGTAATGCGCGGCACGATAACCAAGGAGCAACTTGAATCGTATTGCCGCCGCTATAATTCGCTCGTTGACGATTACGAGGCTGCCGCTTATCATATATGGATTACCGAATATGTAGGCGTGGCGCAGGGACACCTTAAGTTTCTGATGCCTTATGCACAGGCATACGACGATGCGCAAAAAACGAAAGCATCGGTTGTATCCACCGGTAATGCCGCCATCGACCAATTGCAGGCAATGCCATCGCATGCCGCCGTATCCATAGCCTCGCAGTACCTCGCTATAACCGTCAGCGAACCGGAAAGCAATATGTAAACACATTAAGA
>JAISKQ010000014.1 GCA_031260865.1 Prevotella sp. | reverse complement strand
GTTGAATCCGATGATTGCCGGAGCAGCGATGGCGTTGAGTAGTGTGAGCGTTGTCAGCAATAGTTTGAGGTTGAAGTGGAAAAAATAAATTCGGATAAATAATAGAAACCAGCAATGAGATAATAATATTCAATATCAGCAATTTAACCCTACACAACCAAAGGAAGGAAAATAGCAGCGCTGTCAATCAGTCGGTTCAATCAATCGCAGCCCCTACCCCTCCCTCTAAGGAATTTCGTAAAGCAAGAAAAAAAACGACAAAATAACATGTTGATTGCGTGTACTTTAAGACCAAAGTAGTGAATTTAGATGTTTTTTTGTGCATTTTTTTAAAACAAATTTATCTATATGTAAAATAGTTACGAGTTACAAGTTACAAGTTACGAGAAGGAATTAAGAGTTTTAAGTTGAAAGTAATGAGTAAAGAGTTACAAGTTACGAGAAGGAGTTAAGAGTTGGAAGTTTTGAGTTTACAAGTTTACAAGAAAGAAGAAACAACGTTCGGCATAGCCCATTAGGAATGGCGCGAAGCGATGATGACCTGAAAAGTGTTACTTTTGTCACCTTTTTAAGTTTTGAGTAATGAGTAGTAAGTAATGAGTATATTAAGAAAGATGGCGCAAAGCGGTGTTGCCTGAAAAGTGTTACTTTTGTCACCTTTTTAAGTTTTAAGTAATGAGTCGTAAGTAATGAGTATATTAAGAAGAATGGCGCAAAGCGGTGTTACCTGATAACTGTTACTTTTGTCACCTTTTTAAGTTTTAAGTAATGAGTAGTAAGTAATGAGTATATTAAGAAAGATGGCGCAAAGCGGTGTTACCTGATAACTGTTACTTTTGTCACCTTTTTAAAAACGATTCTATTAAAGCGTCACAAAAAAAGAAGCCGGGACTACCCCGGCTTCTACCCTCATCTTGTAAAGTAAGAATATTTGTGGTAGATTGGACTTATTTAGTTGATTCAAAGTATTTTATGCACTCTTTAATGTCAGGGACGGAATTATCCCAATTATATTCATATTCAATAGTAATGACGCCTTTAAAACTCTGAGCCTTTAATACCTCCAGCATTTTGGCGACATTGAGGATACCTGTTCCCCATATTACATCATGCTGTTCCGCCTCTCCTTCTGTTTTCTCCGCTATATCTTTGAAGTGAAGGGATATGATGCGCCCGTTCAGTTTGTTAAGGCAATCTATCTGGTCGAGACCTTCTCTTCTCCAGTGTCCCACGTCGGCACACGCGCCAATCATATCGCTACGCTTCGATATTTGGGTTAACAGGGAATCGGGATGCCAATAGACCGAAGGTCGGGGATGATTGTGTACCGACACTTTGATATTGTATTTTTTCGCCAGGCTCTCTACCAGATCCCAATCTTTAATAGCCGGTTCACAGGTTATAAACTCCATATCCATGTCTTTGGCCAAGGTAAACATCTTCTCCCAGTTTGCGGGATCATCGGTCACATACACCCCTGTGGAGATAATCTTTATCCCTTTCGATTGGGCATAGTCTTTCAGCTCCTTGCGTTCTTCTTGGGTAAGGTCGAAACCAAACACTTTATCGTTCCACTTGCCGCCGATTTTATGCCCGGGAAACACTTCTATGTATTTCAATCCCAGTTCTTTCGTATTATCCAAAGCTTCAACGAGAGTGAACTTGTGAAAAGAATAAGACTGTATGGACAACCGCCAGTCGTCCTGTTTCGGTTTCTGTTTACCCCCGCATGAAATGCTCCAAAGAGCCAGAAAGCTAATTATCAATAAATAAAGTACTTTTTTCATTGTGTCGAATATTATGTGTTTATAATTGATGACCAATCATTTAGGCATCTCCGGTAATGTAAAGCCATTTTGGTAAGTATGCTTTATCCATTCATTCGCCATGTCTAACGCCGAGAAGTCGGCAAACCGCCTGTCGAATCTTGGATCGCCATCGATAACATTAAAATCATCGGATGTTACTATTTTTATCTTGTCATTTGGTGAAATATTGGTGAACCGCATATTTTCCCCATCCCATTTAAACTCACGGTGTAATCCGTATAATCCCGACAAGCGTACCGCCAATACTCCCATTACCACCATTTCGTTGAATGGACCCGAGAACTGGAAGTTAGATGAACTTTCCACCCTGTTTTCAGGAGATTCTTTACACGCCCTAATCCAATCTTGTTCATGGGCATCGGTATTCCAAATATCCCCGGCTCCGCCTTTTACGCGAGGAATTGTAGGCTTCGGTTGATCGAAATGAGCCATCTCCGATTTCGGCAACAGTGTTGGATTCAATCCATAGCAACCGGTCATGATTTTGCCTTTTGTACCAATAAATACAATCCCACCATTGGAATCGCCCATCATGTCCCCGTCTTCCAGCTCTTCGGGGCGAGGAGGCATTAAACCGCCATCGTACCAATAAACCTTAACTTCCGGCATGGTAACTTTAGGCAGATTATCCCGCGCTGGGAATGTATAGGTTACGATCTGTGAATAAGGAGGCGAGTATAAATTACTCAATGTGGAGCTTCCTATCACGCTGGTAGGGTATTTCAAATTTAAAGCCCAGTAAAGAGGATCCATAATATGACATGCCATATCGCCAAGCGCGCCTGTTCCGAAATCCCACCATCCACGCCAGTTCCAAGGGGTATAAACAGGATTGTACGGACGTTTTTTCGCCGGCCCCACAAACAAATCCCAATCTAAGGTTTTAGGCGTTTTCACAAGCTCTTTCGGCTCTTGCAATCCCTGTGGCCAAATAGGACGGTCTGTCCAGCAATGTACCTCGTAAACGCCGCCAATCACTCCCGACTGAATCCATTCGGCAACCCTCCGGCAATCATCGAAAGAGTTTCCCTGATTACCCATTTGGGTGGCAACCTTATATTGTTTCGCCAATTTGGCAAGTAGCCGAGATTCATATACAGAGTGCGTGAGCGGTTTTTGGGTATAGCAATGCTTGCCCATTGTAATCGCGTGAGCTGTTATGCCCGCGTGCGTATGATCGGGGGTTGCTACCACAACAGCATCAATGGATTTTCCCATTTCTTCAAACATTATCCGCCAATCTTTGAAGCGTTTAGCCGCAGGATAATCTTTAAAGGTCTTGTCCGCGTAGCTCCAATCCACATCACATAAAGCCACAATATTTTCAGCCTTCATATTCGCCAGATTACGGCGTCCCATTCCTCCAACGCCTATTCCCGCTATATTCAATTTATCGTTAGGCATGGTGTGCCCAAATGATTTCCCTAAAATGGTACTCGGCACAATCGTTAATCCGGCGGCTGCCACAGCCCCTGTCTTTAAGAACTTACGTCTGCTGATGTTTTTCATGGATTCAATGATTAAGTTTATATCGTTTTTATTGCTTATATCTTATATCTTATATCTTATATCTTATATTCTTAATTCTTATAATACCCGTTAAAGTCTATTTCTCTGTCAAAAGGATTTAATGTAGCATGCAGTATCCTTGCCAATTCCCGTTTTGTGACAGGAGTATCTTTATATTCATTTGTAACGGGCTTGCCATGTTCCACAATCTTTTGAATGTAATCAATCGCCGTTTTCCCTGTTAATTGCTTGTCGCTATCCACGATTTCCACACTCGTATCATACAAGTTCAGCCCTTTTGTAAATTCAGCTATCGTAATTGTGCTATCGGGGTAAAACCATGTGCGATTAGCCCATCCGAAAGGTTCGCCTATCATTTTCAGGATGCCGGTCGCGCATATTTTTTGTATTGCTTCAAAATCGGGGTCATCCGGTTGTATATCATATAAAGGCACAATATAAGCTTTCCTGTCCAACAGGGTACTTTGCACCATTCTTACAGACATTTCCCGAGGTTGCTTTTCTTCCTTTACGGCTAACGCCGCGAGGATGCCTGCCGCTTGTCCAGTGAGCAGCACTATCGGCTGTAGTCGTGTCGACCCATTTATAAGGTTCGACACGGAAATAGCTTTGTCTGCAACGATCAGCCCATTTACTTGTTCGGGGATGAGAGAACCCAACGGAATATTGAAAGAAGGAACCGGATCAAATCCTATTTTCGGCGCGTCGGGATTCTTTCCGTGATGATGATCGACAGGATAATCGCCGACGGATATGCCTGTGCGATATAGTGATTCCTTTTGTCCGTACCGGTCAGCCACATGATTAAATGTCAGGAAGGATAATCCTTTAAGCCTTCGCCCTTCCCGGTGATATGGCTTATAAGCCAATAAATCCGGTGTGTCAAACTCATCATCCGCTAATCCCAAATGTTTAAAGCCTAACTCATGTTGTATATAATAAACGAACTGTAGTGTGAAGTCTCTCGCCTTTTGCAGTTCTTTTTCACGTTCTTCGCGTGGCAGTTCGACCACATTCAGATACACGTCATTACCAAATTTAGGCCAATTGATCATATATTTATTATTCGGCATTTTCCCATAATCGAGCATGCGTTGGCAATCTATCTTAACCTTATCTACCGTTTCTTCACAACATCCGTAGAAATTCTGAGGGTTGTAATCCCGTGGTTTCGGAATCGTTTTATCCGCTCCCTCCCCGTAATCTTTAAGAATAGCGACACAAGTAAGGTCTTGAACTATATTGTTGGCTTCTTCCGGAGCATTGCTTTCCCCTGTTTCTTTTCCCGAATCCATTCCATAACGATACGCAGCCCCTGCCATTTTCAAACTTTCTCCTATATCGGTGGCGTCAATCGTTATTTTGGCTTTTACGATCAGTTTTTCATTCTTTTCATTTAAGAAGATAGCTCCTTCTACGGCATTGCCATTCTTTATAATGTCTTTTAAATGATAACCATATACAACATCCAAATACTCTTCCGCTTGAGCCATCGCCTTGAAAATACTATCCCCTACATGCGGTTCAAACAAGGTACTGCTTACCCATCCTGTCCACACGCCGCCTATTCCGCCATAACGAGTACGGAGTTTATCCCTAAATTCGTTCCAAATGCCGGACGGTAAATGACTATTGCCATCGCAAGCGCCAACACCTTGAGCTGTCAGCATACCGCCTAACCATGGCGTTTCCTCCACGATAAGCGTCTTCACACCTTCCCGCGCGGCGGTAATTCCGGCGGAAGTACCGCCGGTCGTGCCTCCGATGACTAAAATATCGGTCGTGATTTCGAATATAACTATAGCGTTATCCTGTTTAGGAATACTTTCTTGCAAAGCCCTTTTTTTATGTTGCGGCTGAGCAAAAGCGTTTATCGCTACAAAGATTAAGAATACATACATTATATATTTCATATGATAATAATTTTGATTTTAGTTGCCATATGGAACTCGCATGATTTTTATTATCATGGACTTTGGTGATTTGACAAAAATCAGGCTTCGTTTCATACTATTCTTCTTTTACTGCTTCATCGGTATATTTATTACCAAATCTGTCTATTACTTCGATTGTTATTTTCGCGTTTTTATCGGCAGGTTCGGCGGAGAATAAGTGATCTGTCGAACCGGCTCCGATATATTTATATCTGAAATTTTCCCTGTTTTTATCCACATAATGCACAATAGCCGGATCCCATCCTGTATATTGTTTCATTTCTCCCATTTTCACACCATTCTCATACCAATGTACCTTCCATTGAGGATCATAATTCCATACGTTGGCAATGACAGCGTCCGGCCTGTTTTTATCAGCTCCGGGCAAATAAGCGTTGAATTGGTAGTTTTTATCCTTTCCAACCGATTTGTAATACCATTTTACCTTGTCGCCGTCAAACTCGTAAACAGCATAACCTAAAGGCGTTCCATCGCTATTGTATGGCGCTTGCCAGAAAATACCACAAAGGGCGGCATGCACATGCTCAAAAAGGTTATCCGCCAATTGATAATTCTCATTGTAATGCTCATGCCCCGTAAATATATAAGCATTGTACGGCTTCAACATTTTATATAAAGTACTCCTGTTCTGCAATACTTTATTCATTTCTTCTTTTGCAGCTTCTCCCCGGCGAGCTTCACGTGAATAAGTCGGTATATGGAAAGAGGTTACTACCGTAGAACCTTCCGGTATCAGTGTTAAATCTTGTGCTAACCAACATAGTTGTTCCTCGTCAAGGTATCCTATCGACGCATATCCTCTCGCGATGAAGAAAACATCATCAAGCACTATGTAATGAACTTTTCCTCTATTGAAAGAATAATAGGTAGGACCTAAAGCATTTTTGAATGTCTTTTTGGAATCGTGGTTAGATCGTCCGCTAACATCCATATCATGGTTGCCCGCCGCATAAAAGAACGGTATATTACTTTCCGCGAAAGTATGTTTCATCCATTCAAAGAACTTCGGTTCTCTGCTTATCTCGGCTATTATATCCCCACATATCACCCCGTGTACAGGGAAATTCGCATAATTTTGGGCTACCAATGACTTTATATCCTTTATGGCTTCTTCTACCATTGGTATCTCTTCGTCAAACCCCACCTGCGGATCGGCACACACGATAACTATATGCTTATTTTCATCTTGTCGCGACTTTTCCAAAATAAAATCAAATTT
This sequence comes from Prevotella sp., assembly GCA_031260865.1. Classification (GTDB taxonomy): domain Bacteria; phylum Bacteroidota; class Bacteroidia; order Bacteroidales; family Dysgonomonadaceae; genus Dysgonomonas. The sequence continues at coordinate 5,653 of JAISKQ010000014.1, read as the reverse complement.
TTGCTTTAGTTTCAATTTATCATCAACCCTGTGATAAAAATAAGGCGAGTTATCTTTCATCGGGATAACATATCCGGACGGAATTGTAATATAAATAAATTCAGCGGTCGCATTGCTTAACAAGCGGTATTCGCCTTTCTGATTTGTCACGACAATATTGTAACCGTCTGTAACAGGAACACCTGTAATAGCCGAACCTTTGTTGTCACAAACCTTCCCCGTAAATTCTATATTGCGTATATCTACCTGAGCATTTATACTTATTGATGTAATAAATAGAATTGTTATATAAATTAGTTTTTTAGTCCACATTACTATTCATTTTTATTCTACGACAATCTTTTCTTATTATTCAAGAGGCGTCAGGATGGCAGCCCATCCCCCACCTTTCGCCATTTTTATTTCAATCGTTTGCCCTTTAGACACTTCCGCATTTTCAATCTTAAAATCAGAAGCATACCGATTCGCGTTCACACCATCTTTTAGAATATCAACTTTATATTTTTTGTTATCAATAAAATCAAGGGTGATTTTCAACGATCGCTGATCCCAGTTTGTAAGCGATCCCACAAACCACTTATCCCCGCTACGGCGTGCGATTGTCAGATATTTACCGGCTTCGGCTTCTATCGCCTTTGTCTCGTCCCAAACCGTTGGAATCCGGGCGATAAAACCGGTGAAATCAGATGTCTTATAATAATTGGACGGACTATCCGCAAACATTTGCAACGGACTTTCAAAGACCACAAATAACGCGCCCTGATGCGCCCTTGTTCCTTGGCTCATCGGATGTATAAAGTTCATGTGAAAATCATTTTCTGTCGCGTTTACCGTAGCTCCGGGAGTATAGTCCATAGGACCCGCTACCATCCTTGTGAATGGAAGGATCAAATCGTGGTTCGGCGAAATATCATGCGAAGATTTGTTGTGTTCAAGTCCGTAAACCCCTTCAAACGTCATTACATTCGGATATTTCCGTTGTAAGCCCGACGGCTTGAACGCGCCGTGGAAATCAACCAAAAGACCTCTCTCGAAAGCAGCTTTCCCCACATTCTCGTAGAAATTAACCATATCTTGGTCATTGCGCTGCATAAAGTCTATTTTCACACCTTTTATTCCCCATTGCTTATATAAGTCCAATATACCTTCAATGTTCTCGTATAAAGGATTCCACAAAGCCCATAAAACAACCCCTACATTTTTGGTTTTTCCATATCTTATCAATTCTTGTACATCCACATCCTTGTTCGGTTCTCTTATATTCCATGTACCGGCAGACCAACCTTCATCCAATAGTATATATTCCAGCCCATATTTAGCGGCAAAATCGATATAATACTTGTATGTTTGGGTATTTACACCTGCTTCGAAATCAACACCATATACATTCAATGTGCTCCACCAGTCCCATGAGATCCTACCCGGTTTTATCCAGCTTTTATCGCCAGCCACACTCGGTGTAGATAGTTGATAGACCAGGCTATTTTCAAGCAGGGATTTATCGTCAGCATTTATTATCAACAACCGCCAAGGGAAGTTTCTTTTTCCATTTGTTTGTGCTATATAATCGGCATTTCGTATAATTTCCTCGTTTCGATCGGAGTTTTTCTTGATTTTCTTTTCTAAAACAACAGGTGGAAATACGCCATTTAATGTTGTCCCGGCTGTTCCTGCCAAAAACAAATTCGGATAATCAAAAAGGTCAGCTTCCATCACAACCATTTTTGTTCCGGATTCGGACGATAAATAGATGGGTAAATACGCATATTTTTGATTTGGTATATCCGATAGCTGAATATAATCAAAATCACCTTCACAATGCGTTATAAAATTAGGGCTAATTTCTTTTGGCCAATATGTATCATATTTATCTCCAAAATTAAATTCAACCTTTTCATTTTCCACATGTATTTTAGGGGATGCAATATTCGTTTCAAACCGATACGCGGCTCCATTATTATACACACGGAATGTTACTGCATAATTATCCTTGAAACTCAAACTCATTTCATTGTAATGATCTTGAATTTGCCGGAACTTAGTCGGAACCACCACCTCAAACGTTTCATTTACAGTTCGCTTGCTTACTTTTTGGGCGGAAGTATTGATTCCTAATATTCGGCTCGATTCTTTTATTGACAACGCTATCCGACTCGGTTTGAGCAATACTTCATTGCCGTATTGGATGCTCCATGTCAATTCTTTACCATCCGACACAGTAACTTTTATTTTGTTATCCGGCGAAGTTATTATATAATCATTGGCACTACTGATTTCAATGAAAGATAAAAAGAGAATGACTAAAAAAATAATCCTATTCTTCATAGCAATAAATATTTAATGTGTTTATTTATTTTTATCAGCATTTTCCGCCCGATCGATTCCTTTCTTTATATCATCCCAAAGATTGAATCCAATAACTTGCACAATATCAAATACCATAAGTCCTTCCGATTGTGTAAGGCACACATATACCGCGTCTTCAATATTCTTTTCATGGTTGAGCGCGTATATCGTTCCGTACATCGCGCAATCTCCATTTATTATCCTGTTAGCTCTTGCCAGCCCATATTCTATGGATTCGTTATCATCCATGCCGAATATCCGTTCCAGATAAGTTCCACATAAAAACACATCTAAGTGTTCCGCAAAACCGGTATTCTTGTAATTTAGAGAAGCCCATTCATCATAACCGTCACTAGAAAAATCATACGATTTACTTGCCCAGTTCTGTCCCTGATTATACAAATATCCGATCCATGACGCAGCCCAGTATTCAAGTTTAACGTCAGGTTTGACTTCCTTTATTTTTTCTTTCACCTTCTTTACGAAATCATGGATAACCATCGACCGAAATTCCCACCATTGTTTATAGAACTTTCCAGGAGTTTTACTTCCATCGTCATTCCACGTAAATATATCAGCCGGAAAGTTTTCCACTTTTTCTCCTATATATTTTTCAAACGCGATATGAGAAGCCTCTGAGAAATCACTTTCATCTCCTGCATAGCGGCAGTAATCGAGCGCATACGAGTCAAAATCGTATTTTGTGAGCAGTTCTTCCACAAACTTCATCGCGTAATCCTGAGCCTCCGGTAATACAGGGTTTAAGAAAGCCGCGACTTTAGACTTATCGTCCTTGACATCAATCATCGCTTTACTTTTGGTATATTCCACCGCCGTTTTTCCATCCCATCTGCCATCCCTGTAAGCCGCTCCATTCCTAGTATGAGGTTTTCCTATAGGGAAAATCGTTGTGGATACAGTTACTTTCAATTTTCTCTTCTTTGCTTCATCTATAAAGAACTGCAGATAATCCCAATCCCGCTCTACTTTATATCCTTTGTGCTCCGTCAAGAGAGGCATAAAATCACTCTTGTATAATACATCGCCTTGTGTCGGACGTACATCAACAACTATTTGATTAAATCCCGCTGCTTTTGCTTTGTCAAGATAATATTTGATTGAATCCTTTGAAGCGAATCTTTCGAAGTTTGCTTCGGAATCAAACCATAAGTATTTCGGTTTGCCCGTGTCAACAATCTCATTTTTTTGAGAACCGCATGATATAAAGATACATGCTATAAAAACGAAGTGTGTTAATCTTTTTAACATGGCTATCGATTTTGGTTACATTTAATAGTTTAAGGAATAAGATACTTTTTACACAGCAAATATAAATAATAAATTTCTTATAATCATATTTATAATTAAAATATTTTATTAATATATCATATATCTATATCCTAAATTGTGAATAATAACGGATTCCAATAAAAGTATCGCCTTGAACAGCTAAAATAATTAACATTATATTGAATTGCAAAGCATTAATAAGCTGTTTTATTTAGTCTTAATAACTTCTATTTAAACAACGTCAGGCAGTGTATATAATATATGTTATATACTTATGTATAATACAGTATATTACATAAATTGAAATTAAGAAACAAAAAAAATGTTTTTGTTAATAAAAAAATATTGTTATTTATAGAGGTGTATAAAATATAATTATTTATATTTGCAATGTAAACACTACAATTTATTTTATAAATACTATATAAGCACATAATATTTATTTATATGGATAATTTATTTTATATGGATGTTAAGAAAACACAATATCAAAAGGACAACGGAGAAAAGCTAAACAAATACGCTTCTGTCTATCATAGCGAATTAATCGGCGACATTATCCCTTTTTGGGAAGACAATTCTTTAGATTTAGAATATGGAGGGTATTTTTCTTGCTTAGATCGCGAAGGAAAGGTATTTGACACCGATAAATTTATGTGGATGCAAGGCAGGGAAGTTTATTTTTTCGCCATGGCGTACAATAATATTGAACGAAAGCGGAAGTGGTTGGAAATAGCTTTGCATGGCGCGGAATTTCTCAAAAAGTATGGGCGGGATGATGCGGGAAACTGGTATTTTGCGCTTGCTCGGGATGGCAGCCCGTTAGTACAGCCTTACAATATATTCTCCGATTGCTTTGCCTGCATGGGATTCGGCGAATTGTACAAAGCCACCGGCAATGAAGAACATCGCGCGATAGCGTTGGACACCTATAATAATATAATCAAACGAAAAGAAAATCCGAAAGGAATCTATTCCAAAATATATCCGGGAACAAGACCGCTCAAAAATTTCTCTTTACCGATGATTCTATGCAACCTATCACTTATCTTAGAAGATATTATCGGCAAAGAGACCGTAGATTCCTTGCTGAAAGTCCTTATAAAAGAAATCAGGGGAGATTTTTATCAAAAAGACAAAGGTCTCATCTTTGAAAACGTAAAGGCAAACGGCGACTTATCCGACTCTTTTGAAGGGCGTGTGATTAATCCCGGGCATGGCATAGAAGCGATGTGGTTTCTGATGGACGCCGGTGTACGCCTCAAAGATAAGGACTTAATCAATTTCGCGGTGGACACCACGTTGCGGACATTAGAGTACGGATGGGATAAAAAATATGGGGGAATATTTTATTTCCTTGATTACAAGAATCGTCCGACACAACAACTGGAATGGGATCAGAAATTATGGTGGGTACACATCGAAACGCTTATCGCCCTGTCGAAAGGGTATAGCCTGACGGGAAACACAACTTGTAAAGAATGGTTTGAAATAATGCATAACTACACATGGGAACATTTTAAAGATAAAAAATATCCTGAATGGTATGGATATTTAAACAGGCAAGGAGAGGTATTACTCGATCTGAAAGGAGGTAAATGGAAAGGTTGTTTCCATGTCCCTCGAGGATTGTATCAATGCTGGAAAACACTCGAAGATATAGAATAATACGAATAAATTAATTAACGAAAAAACAAAACAAATCTATGAAGAACATGAACCTGAATCAAAAAGTGAACAAAAAAAGTATTGTTTCCTAATTTATGAACTTAAAATCAATACAGAAAAAGATGGAAAAAAAGAAAGACAAGCACGATAGGCAAAATACTTATCTGCAAAGACAAAATTTACTTGTGTATAAAGTGATATTGATCTTATTTCCGATGCTGCTTTATTGCTTCACCCTCAGCGCAGGAGCAGGGAGAAACGAAGCCAGCCTTCCCGATAAAATCAAAATATCGGGTGTAGTTGTTGATGAAGCCCAACAACCTGTCATTGGCGCGACCGTTGCGGCGAT
>JAISKQ010000301.1 GCA_031260865.1 Prevotella sp. | reverse complement strand
TGGACAAGATGCAAGAGGAAGTTTTGGCGTGGCAAGAACACAGAAATAATAAAAATGCGAAAATCAACTGGCAATTCACCGCTAAGGATGCTCGCATTAAATTAAAACGGTTATATCCGTCATTTATTAATTAACTAAACAGTAGTTACGAATTACGAGAGTTCTAGTTTACTAGCTTGCAAGTTTACAAGAAAAAGAAAAATGGCGCGAAGTGATGATGCTTAGAAACTGTTACTTTTGTCACCTTTTAAAAAAAATTGTGCGTTAGCTTATAGCCTTTAGTCGGAAAACTGTGATATTCGGCGGAGGCTTTTTGCAAAACAAAGAAATAATGAATAAATTTGTAACTGTTTTTCAGTTACACTTATATTTATTGTTATATTTACATTTAATATGAGTAGAAAAGAAAAACTATTGATGCGTTTTTTATCTATGCCTAAAGACTTTACTTATGATGAATTAGTGAAATTTTTAGCCGGATATGATTTTTTTTGAAGAGAATACAGGGAAAACGTCAGGTTCCGCGGTTAAATTTGTGAATAATAATTTTCCTGCCGAATTGATACGATTTCATAAACCTCACCCTACGAATCTCATTAAAAGATATATTTTGGCGATGATACAAGAAAGTTTATTACGTTGCGAATTAATTGAATTAAACAATGAAACCGAAGAAGATACAGAGTAATGTGTTAGAATATAAGGGCTATAACGGCTCAATAGAGGTAAGTATAGAAGATAATTGTTTATATGGCAAATTAATAGGTTTGCAAAATGGATCTATATCCTATGAAGGCAAAACAATAGAGGAACTTACAACTGATTTCCATTTTGCCGTAGATGATTATTTGGAACATTGCGCTGCTAAACAAATCAAACCTGAGAAACCATTTTCAGGCTCGTTTAATGTGCGTGTATCCCCTGAAATACATAAATGTGCTGTTTTGAAAGCGAAAGAATTAGGGACTACTCTAAACGGTTATATAAAAGAAATCATTAAGAATGCCGTTTTAAATTGAGATAGCTATTTTTATATATCAAAAGAGTTCGAGTATACAAGAGTTCAAGTGTACAAGTTTTTAGAACTCTAATAAACTTGAACTCTTGTAAACTGTTACCTTTGTCACCTTTTTAGCAAACAGCTTAATCTAAATGCTTATTTTTAAACGATATAATTTAAAAGAAAAACGCGATGAAAAATGTATCTGTAATATCCATCCTGCTATTACTGACAAGTATCCTACCAACAAGGAGTCAGGAAAATTATAAGCCGGACTTAGCTAAACTGTATCAATATACGGATTCCTGCTTTGTAAATATTCGGGCAAAGGAATTGCCTCTGATTGGCGTGTCGGCAAGTAGAGGTCAGCGTGGAGGCTCTATTGTTCCGGGCACATACATACAGGCTATTCTCAAAGCCGGAGGCAAACCTGTCATTATTCCGGCGATGACCGACGGAGCGGTTTTAAGGGATATAGTTAAAACCTTGGATGGACTGGTTATGATAGGAGGCGAAGATTTTGACCCATTATATTATAAAGAAAAGGTTATCGACCCGGATATCAACGATATAGATTCGATACGGGACATCTATGACCTTGTCCTATTGAAGTCGGCTACGGACAGGAATATTCCTGTGCTTGGTATTTGCCGCGGCGAGCAGGCTATTAATATCGCGTTCGGAGGTTCTCTATATCAGGATATTCTTACCCAGCATAAAGATAAAAGCGTCAAACACAGCCAATCCCCGGAATTAAAAGAACCGGTTAGGCATGCCGTTTCGATAGCGAAAGATTCCCGGCTGGCTAAAATACTCGGACAAACCGAAGTATTGACAAATACAAGCCATCACCAAAGTGTGAAGAAAGTCGCGCCTAATTTCAGAGCCGTGGCTCAAACATCCGATGGCATTATAGAGGCGATAGAAGCATATCCTGACCGGAAAATAATAGGGCTGCAATGGCATCCCGAAGGACTTGTCGCCGAAGGGGACACGACCATGTTGAAAGTGTATAAGTTCATTGTAAATGAAGCTGAAACATTCAAGCGAGCTAAAGAACTGCATAAACATATTTTGTCGGTTGATACACATTGCGATACGCCTTTAGAGTTTAAACGCGCCGGATTTGATATTGGCAAAAGGGAGAATAATCAGGTAAACATCCCGAAGATGGAAGAAGGGATGCTCGACGCCATTTTCTTTGCCGCCTACATTGGTCAGGGAGCGCGTGATAACGTATCGACACAGAATGCTGTGAATAGAATAGACGGATTGATAAAAGGAATTTATTCACAGGTGGAAATGAATAAGGATATTTGTGAAATAGCCTATACTGCCGATGACCTGATCCGGATAAAGCAGGAGGGTAAGAAAGCGATCTTTATCGGTATCGAAAATGGCTACGGCATTGGAAAGGATATATCGAATATCGCCCACTTCAAAAAGCTGGGAGTAAATTATATAACGCTGTGCCATACCAAAGATAATGATATATGCGATACGTCCAGCGACACCAAGCATGAATGGAACGGGCTAAGTCCGTATGGTCGTCAGGTGGTACAGGAAATGAACCGTCAGGGGGTGTTGGTTGATATTTCCCATGTGGGAGAAAAGACATTTTGGGATGTAATCGAACTTTCCACTCAACCCGTTATCGCTTCACATTCGTCCGTGCAGGCTCTTTGTTATCACGACCGCAACCTGACCGACAAGCAGATGAAAGCCATAGCGGATAACGGCGGCGTAATACAGATATGCTTAGTGGATTTGTTCATTAATAAAGACAAAGCGAAAGCCAGCCTTACAGATGCCATTGAGCATATCGACTATGCTGTGAAAATAGCCGGAATCGACCATGTGGGCATCGCTTCGGACTTTGACGGCGGCGGTGGACTTATCGGCTGCGATGGAAGCAATGACCTGATCAACATAACGGTTAAATTATTAGAAAAGGGATACTCGGATAGTGATATAGCAAAGATATGGGGAGGCAATTTCCTTCGCGTGCTATCTACGGCGCAGGCTGCCGCCCAAAAGGAGTAATACTATGATAAGCGAGCCTGACACCTTATTATTTCTTCCAACGCGTCGGATTCACTTATTTCGGATAAATTTATCCAATGGATTTCTTTATCCCTTTTAAACCATGTCATTTGTTTTCGGGAATAAATTCGGGTGCTTTGCTTTATTTTTTCAAGGGCGAAATCTAAAGTCCATTCGCCATCCATATATTTAAACAGTTCTTTGTAACCAACTGTATTTAATGAGTTTAGTTGTTTTTCGGGATAAAATTTCGTTGCTTCTTCAAGGAAACCCAGACGCATCATTTCATCCGTGCGTTTATTGATACGGTCGTATAGCTCCTCACGGTCGCGCGTTAAGCCTATCTTCAGAATCCGGAACGGGCGGTCTTTCTTCGTTTGAGTTCGGAAGGCAGAATAAGGCTTACCGGTCATCAGGCAAACCTCTAAGGCATGAATCACCCGCTTATGGTTTTTGAGGTCAACTTTGTCATAAAAATCGGGATCCAACACCTTTAGCCGTGCCCGTATCGGCTCCAGCCCTTCCTGTTCGTACAGTTCGTAGAGTTCTTTCCTTAAATTATCATCTATTGTGGGCACATCATCTATACCGTTGCATAGCGCATCGATATACATCATAGAACCTCCCGAAGCGATAAGCACATCATGAGATTTATGCAAGTCCTCAATTACAGCCAAGGCGTCGCGCTCATATTCGCTGGCGCTATAGTAATCCTCTACATTGAGCATCCCCACCAGATAATGCGGCACGCGCGCCAACTGTTCCGCTGTCGGGGCGGCAGTACCTATTTCCAATCCTCTGTAAAATTGTCGGGAATCGGCCGAAATCACAGGAGATCCATAATGTTCGGCTAAGTTGAGACTGAGCGCTGTTTTCCCTACTCCGGTAGGGCCAAGCAGCACGATCAGCAGCTTCATAGATATTCTTCGTCGCCGGGCAATTGGACGTCGTCTAATCCGTCGAAACCTTCAGCGTCGAGTTCATTCATATCATAGCTTTCGTCTCCATAGAAGCTTTCGCCTGTATCAAGTGATATGGAACTTGTCACAGCCGTGTCAAAATCTAAAAATTGAGTAGGCGGATTTCCTAAGGACTTGGTACATACCGCTTCGTCCATATCCTTTCCTGTAATGATTTCCCGCAATTCCATAAAGAAAGCGCGCTCGGTAAGGTAGTCGAAGACATACATCAACTTTTGCCTTTCATCTTCCAGAAAATCACTGAGAACCGAGGCGTCCATAGTGAATGAATCTTCATCAGAGCTTGTATCCATCTCCACTAAGGTGATCTCCTGCTCTTTTTCCCAATCATCGCTACACAGGAAAAATGACGTCATTTCCCCTTCTTTATAATCAACCGACTTTACAATAGCCTTATGCAAGTCAAAAAATGTAGCGTCTCCATCTATCTGAATTTCACGTTTGAAGTCTTCTGCTTCGTCTGATAAGAGTAAAAACCGAAATACCATCTTAATTTATCCTTTATTTAAGGTCGCAGACCTATTTATTATTCACAATCACAACAACGACAGATAGTTATATCTAAATAACGTCGCGTTAGGCGTTTGCTGTTTCTTATTTCAGATTCAAAAATAGTAATTTTTTTATAAAGTGCCTAAAATGGCATCTTTCTTTCTCAATTTCATATAATTTCTATCCTCTTTTTTTGGAACGCGACATCGACTGTGTTATTTCCATTTTTGAATATGACAACATCAACCGCCAAGTCGGAATCTAAAGTGAATGCTTTTGATGGGATTATAGTAAAAGACTGTTTTTCTTTGTCTCTGTTGACAGAATAATCGACGACTAATGTTTTTCCGCTTAACGAAATGCTATTAATAACAATCGTCGTTCTAAAGTCTGTTTCCGGTAAAATAACAGCTCCGACTTTTTTTGTATTAAAGTCTATTTTAGTCGGAACATTCGTCATCGTTTTAGCCACATGAAAGTACTTATTGAATCCAAGTTCATCTAAGATAAGCGCCCGCGGTTCATTTGACCGTTGAGTCACAAAATAACCTTCTACTTCATTCACCTTAATATCAGTAAAAGCGGTATCTGTTTTTGCCGACACAGACCGTTCATTTTGGTTTTTATTCGAGGAGCAGCCGTATAATACGAAGGCAAACAATGCCAATATGTAAAAAAACTTCTTCATAACTTTATCTTTTAATTGGTTAATAAACTATCTTATTTAGCGTCATTCGTTTATCCACGATGTCGGGTATTTCATTTTCGTAATGAGTTACATAAATCAAAGACTTCTCTTTTCCGCAATACTCTTCTATGATTTTCTTTACCCGCCTTTTGTTTGTGACATCAAGCCCGTGAAGCGGTTCGTCCAATATCAATAGATCCGGATTCTTCACAAAAACGCGCGCCAAAAGCGTTAAACGTTGCTCTCCCGATGATATGTTCGGCTGTGAAAATTGTAAATAATCAAAGCGGGAAACAGCTTCTTTTATTTCAATCAGGGTCTTTTGCATAACGTCGTTAAATTGAATTGTAAAGGTAAACTACTTTGAGCATATATCTTGCGAATTAAGGGTTGAATTTTATTGTTGATAAAAAGCAGTTACAAGTTACAAGTTACGAGAAAGTCCTCAGTTCAAAACGTTCAATTACATTAGATAAAAAAGACTGTAAAATGATTTTATTGATTATTTTTTAGGTTTTATGAATCTTTTCTTCTAAAAGTGAATAAAAATATGAGAAATATATTAAATTTGTATTTCAATGTGAATAAATATATTAGGTATTTACCTTAACACCCAAAATGTTATTATGAATATAAGACTCTTATTATCGTTTTTGCTTCTGGGATTGTTTATAATTCCGGTAAAGGCGCAAATTGTGGCTTCACCAACTACTACTCCAAAAGATTCTACAGTGCAACTGATTAATGATGATCGTATAACACTTTTAAGGAGCGACTCTCCGGGAAGGGCAATCGTTTTGTCTAATTCTGAGACAAATAGAAGACAAGAATTTGGATGTCCTGATGTTGTTCCGGTATTGTGTTGTGCTCCACCGGAAGCGCCTCCTATTGAACCTGTTATAAACAGGATGGAAAAAACGCCGGTAATTGCTCCAATAGTAAGAAAACCTTTCTTCTTGCCTGATCCGGTATTTTTCCGTATCAATAAGTATGATATTGATCCGCCGGAATGGTATAAAATTGAGTTAGCTGTTACTTTTCTGAACGAGAATCCGGGATCGACTGTGGTTGTTACAGGTTATGCCGATAAGAAGACAGGAAACGCAAAGATCAATTTGAAATTATCGGAACAAAGATCAAATGCGGTCGCCAAGGCTATGCAAACAAAATATGGAATTGCTAAAAACAGAATATCCGTTAATTGGAGAGGAGACGGATTACAGCCATTCCGATTAGAGAATGACAAGAACCGCGCTGTATTATTCTTGATCAACCCATAAATTAATATACAATACAATATAAAATAAGCTTGGAGATTTTTCAAGCTTATTTTTTTGTTCTATACTCCCAATTGAATATATTGAGGGTCAACCCGAATTTTCGGGAAGGAATCTAAATTGTTTCCGGCTTTAACGAGACTAATAATTTATAGAAATCCGAAAAGGCTTGAAATTTATCCTGATTATGCGAGTTAGGGGAAACAACGAAAAAGAATGATTTTTCTAAAAAAAGCGCCTAAATATGTTATTTTTATCAAACAAAATTATCTAATAGAAGGAAGAGTTCTAAGTAATGAGTTTTGAGTAGAAAGTTTTGAGCTTACGAGAGTTCAAGAGTTTCAGTTTACAAGTTTTTAGAATTCCTGTAAACTTGAATTCTGATAAACTATTTACTGAAAACTGTTACGTTTGTCACCTTTTAAGTTTTAAGTAATGAGTAGTAAGTAATGAGTAATATTAAGAAGAATGGCGCAAAGCAGTGTTACCCGAAAACTGTTACTTTTGTCACCTTTTTTAGTTTTGAGTTTATTAGCTTGCAAGTGTACAAGTTTACAAGAACGAAGAAATGGCACGAAGCAATGATTGGTCGAAAACTGTTACTTTTGTCACCTTTTTTAAATCTATCATTAGTTGCTGATTGTACGCTGAAAAGGGTCTTTGATATATTGGAATAGTTACAAGTTACGAAAAAATGAAGAAGAATAGAGCGAAGCGATGACGACCGAAAAACTGTTACTTTTGTCACCTTTTTAGAAATCTTGTAAACTTGAAATCTAGTAAACTTGAATCCTGAAAACTGTTACTTTTGTCACCTTTTTTTAAATCTATCATTAGTTGCTGACTGTACGCTGAAAAGGTCTTTGATATATTGAAATAGTTACAAGTTACGAAAAAATGAAGAAGAATAGAGTGCGAAGCGATGATGACCAAAAAGTGTTACTTTTGTCACCTTTTTTAAGTTTTAAGAGCCTGTTAAATTTTATTGTTTTTTTTTATTATACAAACGCTCCGTCGCGGTCTCGTCGGGCGTCAGCCAACGCCGTTTACTTCATGGACGGGGCACCCGCAGGGCGAAAAAGGCGTAAAACGAAAACGTGTTTGAGCTTATCCGCCGATTCGTGTTTAGCAAAGTTTAGAGCGAGTTT
>JAISKQ010000211.1 GCA_031260865.1 Prevotella sp. | reverse complement strand
TAATTATATCAACAGAACCACAATAAAAGCATTTTTTTTACCATTTATGTTTTTTACCGCAAAACTACTGATATTTAATAATTTACATAGATTTTACCATTCCTTTTGACCATTAAGCCAAAAAAGAAGTAATTTGACATTTTTGTCAAAAAAAAGAAAGAACAATGTTATTTGTTCTTTCTTTTTTTTAATGCAACTGTTTTATCTTTTATTCTGCTCTTCTTATTCTTATTTGTATCGCGTTTTCGATAGGGTTTTCGCTAACTAAGGTCAGGTATCCTCCTCCTCCGGCGCCGCTAAGTTTCCATCCCAACGCCTTGTCTTTATATTTATCCAACACTTCGTAAATGTCATCGTTTATCATGTGAGGGTACATCGCTATTTGAGCTTCAAAACTTTCGCGGACGGCTTTACCTAATTTCAGGATATTTTTCTCTGTTAATGCTGTCCATGCTTTATTCGCCGCGTCGCTAAGTCTTTTCGCGTTATCGGCGGTGATGTTTGTATCGGCGAGCACGTCATAGTTGCTATGACGCGGATATAGAGGTACTAACCACAAACGTTTTTCTATCCATGATAAAAGGTCGTCATCCTGTATTTTTTCTATCTCCGCCGGCCAGAAACCGCCATCGTAATGTAATCTGTTTAGTCCGGGCAGCACGATACCCAATGAATCCTGCGATCCGCTGACATACTTGGTTCCGGGAGGATTTTCAAAACAGAAAAGAGTCTTGGCGAGTTTTTCCTTATCTCCTGACGGAATATCCACCTGCCACAATTCGATAGCCTTCTTACGCGAACTGGTGGACATACCGCTACGGTCGTTAAAGTCATAATCAGGCTCTATGGATATGGTGAGTACCGGTCCGGGATACAGGCTGCTTACATTTGGCTGGTCAAGCCATCCGCCGGCAATATCAATACGATAGGGAATACGGCATTCTTCCCGCAAGGCTGTGGTGGAACGCGCCGGAAGCTCTCCGTGAGGAATGCGTCTGCTGACCACATACTCTATGCCGAGATCTTTGCATAATTGTTCTTTCAAGGTGCTGTGTCCATCGCTATTGACAAAGAAAATATCAGGGTTCAGGGCTTTCAGTTCATCGACAAAGTCCAATAACCCGCTCCCTCTGTTTACCCAGGCATCTTTGACCGACTTCAACGCTTTGATCATGTAAAGTCTCTCCTGCTCATTATTAATTGTTTTTCGGGCTTTTAGTTCGTATATCGTTTTGTCGGAACCAATACCCACATACAGGTCGCCATAATCGGCGGCTTCTTCAAAAAAAGCGACATGTCCGCTGTGAAGCATATCATAACATCCGCTTACAAAAACTTTTTTCATATATAATTTATAGTTGTTCTTCAATTAAGGGTGTAAATATATCACTATTATCCGAAATTTCATAAAATAAGCATCAACGTCTTTCATTATAGATGCCAAATTCACTGATGGTGGGCGGATTGTTATAACCCTCTATGGTGATACGCACTTTATTACCCCATTTCCGGTCGAAGCGGTGTATTTTAATAATATCATCCTTTGTGCCGGCGAAAATGGTTTCCCATTTATTGTTTCGGAGGTACTCAAGACGATAGGTATGAATATCGTTTTTGTTGTTTTTTTCAGTGATACTGATCGTATTGAAAGCTTGCTCTTTTTCCAAGTCTATTTCAAGCCATGGTTTACTTACCGACTTGTTAGACTCCCACCCCGTCCTGAAATCATCATCATTAGCGAAATCCATAATCTGCATATCCCAACTCCAACTGGAATTTATCGGTTTAAATTTAGCGATATTGGAAGATATAATCGGGTAATCGGCTTGAGATAACTTTGCCAAAGTACCTTCGTTTTTCCATAATTCGCCGATCCGGCGAAAAGCCGCCACGGCGTTATCGTCTATCAGCCCATCCCTGTTGGGCGCGGCATTTAGTATAAAATTGCAGAATACATTATTGAGAGGAATAATGTTGTCATTCACCAAAGTCTTTGGATCTTTAACCGGTACGTTCGGGAAATCTTCTTTCCAGAACCATGCCGTGTTGATAGGCAAGCATGATAACGCGGGAAGTGTATTGCTGTCTTTGGATATATATTGCCCCGCGCCTTGTTCATACGATTTTATATCTGTGTAGAACAGCGCCTGCGTCGGATATTTAGCGGCATTCAGATCCATGAGCAGACAATTGGGCTGCAGTGATTTGACAAGGAGATAAATATCTTCGAAAGGAATCTGGTCGTAAGAAATACGAGACCAAGGGGCATCCCAGCCATCAATTATCAATGCTTTTATTTCGCCATAATTCGTCAGCAATTCGGTAAGTTGGGCTTTTACCATTTCGATGTGTTTAGGCGTGATGTATCCCGGACGCAGTTTATGATGAGTATCCAAAATGGAATAGTATAGCATGACATTCAGCCCCTGCTTGCGGAAAGCATCCGCGTATTCTTTCACGACATCCCTCTTGAAAGGACTGTTCATCACGTTATAATCCGTTGTCTTGGTATCCCAAATACAAAAACCGCTGTGATGCTTTGTAGTAAGGCATCCGTATGTCATATTGGCTTCTTTGGCTGTTATCGCCCACTGATTGCAATCCAATTTCACGGGATTGAAGATCTCCGGAGAAGCATCCGGGTCAGCCCAGTCGTCGCTCATAAATGTGGGTATATTGAAATGGATAAACATGCCGAAACGCAAATCCACAAACTCTTGTTGCAACTGTAACAATGATTTTTGCTGAGGTAAAACCGTAATGGTTGAGAGCAAAAAGATGAATAGAATAAATAATTTTTTCATGGGATTAAAAAAAGATAGGTTAAAAATGTTTTTAACAGAACTGTCCGGCTAAGTATTTTTC
This sequence comes from Prevotella sp., assembly GCA_031260865.1. Classification (GTDB taxonomy): domain Bacteria; phylum Bacteroidota; class Bacteroidia; order Bacteroidales; family Dysgonomonadaceae; genus Dysgonomonas. Next base: position 3,172 of record JAISKQ010000211.1, on the reverse strand, counting down.
CACCTTAGCCGGACAGCAATAATATTATATTAAAGATAAAATCATTTAGCTACAGCCTTTAATTTATCTTTATCCTTGTCCACTTCAAAAGTTATCGTTCCTCCTTCTTTTACCGCGCCCGAAAGAACTAATTCCGCTATCTCATCCTCTACATAGTTCTGAATAGCGCGTTTTAGCGGACGTGCTCCGAATTGCACATCATAACCTTTATCAGCAAGGAAATTTTTAACTTCCTGACTTAGCTCGATGGTGTAACCCAACTCAGCCATACGCTTGTAGAATCCTTTCAATTCGATGTCTATGATCTTTTCGATAGAAGTCCTATCCAGCTGATCGAATGTGATAATATCATCCACACGGTTTAGGAACTCGGGCGAAAATGTTTTGTTCAACGCTTTCTGAAGCACGCTTCTCGAATATTCACGGTTGGCGGCGGATTGCTTGTTGAATCCGATTCCTCCGCCAAAGTCTTTCAGTTGACGAGTACCTACGTTCGAGGTCATAATCAAAATCGTGTTCTTAAAGTCTATCTTCCGTCCCATGCTGTCGGTCAAGTGACCTTCGTCCATTACCTGAAGCAAAATATTATATACATCCGGGTGAGCCTTTTCTATTTCGTCAAGCAAGACCACAGAATAAGGTTTACGGCGTACCTTTTCGCTCAACAAACCGCCTTCTTCATATCCTACATATCCCGGAGGCGCTCCGACTAAGCGGGATACATTGAATTTCTCCATATATTCGCTCATGTCTATACGGATAAGCGCGTCGGCGGAGTCGAACAGCTGTTCGGCAATCATTTTCGCCAAATGGGTTTTACCGACCCCGGTAGGTCCGAGGAACATAAACGAGCCTATCGGACGATTCGGGTCTTTCAGTCCTATACGGTTACGCTGTATCGCTTTTACAATCTTATTCACGGCTTCGTCCTGTCCCACTACGGCAGCTTTTAAGCTATCCTTCATGCCAACGAGTTTCAGCCCTTCCGATTCGCCTATGCGTTGCACAGGTACGCCCGACATCATGGATACCACCTCGGCGACCATTTCGGCATCTACCGTTTCGGGTTTTACCTTCAACGATGCTTTCCATTCGTTTTCAGCAGTGTCCAACTTAGCCATCAGTTGACGTTGTGTATCCCTAAAACTGGCCGCCAGTTCGTATTTTTGGGCTTTCACCGCTTCTCCCTTTTGTTCTATGACATCCTTCAACTCGGCTTCGATCTCTTCGATCCTTTTAGGAACCTGTATGTTTGCGATATGCATACGGGAACCCGATTCGTCCAACGCGTCAATAGCCTTGTCGGGGAAGTTACGGTCGGTAATATACCTGTCTGTCAACTTCACGCAAGCTTCAAGGGCATCTTCGGTATATTTCACATTGTGATGTTCTTCGTATCGATCCTTGATCTGATGCAATATCTGCAAAGTTTCCTCAGCGGTGGTAGGATCTACCATGACTTTTTGGAAACGACGTTCCAATGCTCCGTCTTTTTCTATATTCTTCCGATATTCATCCAACGTGGTAGCGCCAATACATTGTATTTCTCCGCGGGCTAAAGCCGGCTTCAACATGTTGGCAGCGTCCAGTGAACCGGTTGCGCCCCCTGCTCCTACTATCGTATGTATTTCGTCAATGAATAAGATAATGTTCGGATTCTTTAATAATTCATTCAGTATCGCCTTGATACGTTCTTCAAATTGTCCGCGGTATTTAGTACCGGCTACCACCGACGCCATATCAAGGGCTATCACCCGCTTGTCAAACAACACACGCGATACTTTTTTCTGTGTTATACGCAAAGCCAGCCCTTCCACTATCGCGGATTTACCTACCCCCGGTTCTCCTATTAAGATAGGATTGTTCTTTTTGCGGCGGCTAAGTATCTGAGCCAAACGTTCTATTTCTTTCTCCCTGCCTACTATCGGATCAAGTTTATTCTCCAAGGCTGCCTTTGTCATGTCCATACCGAAATTATCCAGTACAGGTGTATCAGTTGCCTGACGAGGTTGTTGAGTGCCGACATTTGAACCGTCATTAGTCATTGGTTCGTCGTCGTCGTCATCATCCGTAAAATCGGCTCCCATGCGAGGAGACTGTTTATTATTGTTGTGCATTATATCACCCATGCTTTTAATATAAGTGAAAGCTCCGTTATAATCCATGTGATTTTCCTCCAATAGCATCGCCGCCGCATTGTCATGATCTTTTAGTATAGCAAGAAGCAAGTGTTCCGAGTCGGTTTCCTGACTTTTTGTTAACCGCGCTTCCAATATACTCATTTTCAAAACCTTTTCTGTACTTTTGCTTAATACGACTTCACTATTCGGATATATGTCCTCCTGCTGTTTTAATATGTTATTATCAATACTACTTTTTAATTCAACCAAATCTATCCCAAAATCCTTTAATGCCTGTATGGCTAATCCATCTCCATTGCGGAGAATTCCAAGCATCAAATGTTCGGGCGCCAGATAATTGGTTTGCAAACGTCCGGCCTCCTCACGGCTGTAGCTCATGATTTTGCGAACCCTTTGTGAAAAATTATTTTCCATAACCGTCTTATTTGATGTTTTACGCGTATGCTACAAATATAAGATTTATTTCCAAAATCTTATTTAGATAAAATCTTATTTAATTAATTATTTATATTCAAACAAAAATGATGCCACAATGTTTCAACGGCTGCTACAAAGTTAAATATAATATTTCATAATGTAAACTATATAGCTAAAATAATTACATATTTATTATTTTATTGAGTATAAAATATTATAATAATGTTAAATATTTAATTTTTACATTATTTTGTTTGTCATTACAAAAGCTATTATATATATTTGCATCGTATTTTCATGGTATTAGATTTATGGTTAGGAGTGAAGATTGGTTGTCGGGATGACAACCATTCCTTCTTTATAGGGGTTCTTATATTTCTTCCGGTATAAATAATGGATCACCGTAAAAAGTTGAGGGTTTTGAATTTTATGGAGTCAACCCGAAAAGTTGTGAAGGAGAGGAAAACAAAAGCTTATATCTCAACAAAAGTGTTTTAACCTTTTATAACATAAATTTTTACCCGCAAACTGCTAAAAAACGTCATCTCTTTTTTATAAAATTATCTAATAGGAAGTAGTTACAAGTTACAAGGCAATGAGAGAATGGACGAAAA
>JAISKQ010000235.1 GCA_031260865.1 Prevotella sp. | reverse complement strand
GATCCGCTGTTTGACGAAGCGGCAAGGTTGATTGTCGTGCATCAACAAGGTTCAACGTCGTTGATACAACGGAAGTTCTCTATCGGTTACAATCGGGCGGGACGCTTGATGGATCAGTTAGAGGCGGCGGGTATCGTCGGTCCTACACAAGGGAGTAAACCCCGCGATGTGCTGATAGCGGACGAATATAGCTTGGAACAGAAGCTGAACGCGATTCATAGAAGAGGTTAACTTGAATTTTCATTCGTCTTTGCATTTTATAGATATTGCGCAATCACATGATTGTTGCTAATATAACGAATCAGGTAGATTGTTTCTTTTTTATCTTTGTAGATAGTGAAAAAGATATACCATTGTGTATATTTACTTTTTCTGAAAATAGAATAATACATATCTTTCCCGTACCTGTTGAAGTATTTGGGAGCATTTTTCTTATATCGTACAGGCAAAGTGGTTTTTATATCATGAAACAAGTCCTCTACATATTTTGCAGCTGTTTCTTCAAATCCAAAATACTCCTTTCGATAGAGTATTTGGATCAGTTCTCTCAGGTACTCTTGAACCTCCGGAAGGACTAGTACCTTCATTTTTCTTTGAACATTTCTTTTATATCCTCTTTAACCCTAACGAGCAACTCATCCATTGTAATGGCGCGAGCGAGGTCTTCATCAGGTTCTAAATGCTTTTCCATAACAAGAACAAATGTTTCTGTACGTCCTCTTTGTATAACCACCTTTTCGGTTTTGGCTATGTCCAGATATTTTTTCATGTTATTACGCAATTCCGCACTGCTAATGACTTTCATAACTGTCAATTTTAATGTACATCATATTGTACAAATGTAATGTTTTTTGATAGTAATCCACATATATAATTCACTAATATTTTCTATATTTGCAAATAATTCGTTTTCAATATTTTATTGATAATATAACATGGAATTCTGAAATAAATCGGCTTCTTTTCAGCCGTTTTTTATTTGTATTTCAGCCACTTGAAACCGCATAAAGCATGAATTGGAAGGACTATTTATATATTCAGAAGGGTGATAAGATTGCCATTATCCTGTTACTGATCCTTATTGTGCTTGCAGGAGGAGTATATAGCCTTACTTCCACACGAAATGTAAGTCGGTCCGAAGATGTCGGTTCGGATAGCGCGTTTCAAACCTTTTTAGCCGGCTTAAAAGATAAGGACTCAATTGAAGCCTTTACGAATAACGCCAAAACATATAAAGATAAGCTGAACAGGAGCTACCCTAAATATATCCCTCAAGTAAAATTTAAGGCAGGTGAAACGGTTGAACTGAATAGTTCGGATACAACAGCCCTGAAAATGATACCGGGAATAGGCATCGGCTATGCCAACCGGATTGTGAAATACCGGAATCTGCTTGGCGGCTATGCTCATATAACTCAACTAAAAGAGGTATGGGGCATGGATGATGATTTATACAGTAAAGTCATACCCTATCTTACGATTACGCCCAAGGTCAGGAAGGTAAAAATCAATTCGTTGACTCTTGAAGAGTTGAACAAGCATCCATACATCAGCTACAAGCAAGCCAAAGTGATTGTCGATATACGGGAACGGAAAGGGAATATAGAATCCCTGAACAGGCTATCCTTGTTAGATGAGTTTACGGATAATGATATAAAGCGGTTAATGCCTTATTTATCATTTGAATAGACTAAAGACACAATATTAGTTAAAACTAAATGAAAACTGTCATCTTTTTTTTGCGAAATTATCTATATAGATGAGTTGTAAGTTTTGAGTTGAAAGTAATAAGTAAAGAGTTACAAGTTGCAAGAGTTCTAATTTACTAGCTTGCAAGTTTACAAGAAAATTAAGAATGGCGCGAAGTGATGATGACTGAAAAGTGTCACGTTTGTTACTTTTTGTAATTCTAGTAAACTAAAACTATAGTACACTACTTACTACTGCTGACTGAAAAGTGCAAAGGTAACCCTTTATGCCATGCGATGTAATTGAGTAGGAACAGAGAGAAAATATATAGAAAGTAGCGGGTAAAATAAGAAAGGATAAACAAAAAACGAAAATATTAACATGAAAACAGAAAATCATTCAATAAACGATGTCCTAACAAAAAATGCAACTTCGTTTTTCATACCACCTTTTCAGAGGGCGTATGCTTGGGGAAAACCTGAAATAGAACGATATTTTAGCGATGTTATTCGTATCATAAAATCTGAATTAAACTCAAAAGAACACGATAAATTAGAACATTTTTTTGGTACGATAGTTATTAAAGCAGAAGAACAAGGATTTGCAAGCAAATCTGTGGTTGTAGATGGTCAACAACGACTTACTTCAACTTTGTTGTTTTTAATCGCTTTACGTGATATGGAAGATAATAAAACTCGTAAACAACAGATTACAGACCTTTACTTGAAAAACAATACTTCCGATTTTGAGGATAAAATAAAACTCAAGCAAGTTACAAAAGACTGGGAGGCTTATAAAGCATTAGTAAATGGGCAAGAGCCAAGCGCAGGAATTATTAAAACTGCTTATCAGATTTTTACAAAGTTGATTAACGATACAAAAAAAAATAATTCTGACATTATTTTTGAGCATTACATTTTGGCAATCAAAAGAATGAATGTTGCTGTAATTTTCTTGGATGAAAGACCGCATAAAGGGGAAGATCCGCAAATCATTTTTGAAACGCTTAACTCGCTCGGAAAGGCTTTAACATTGGCTGATTTAGTTAGAAACTTTATTCTATTATCGCTCGACAGCAAAAAACAATCCGTTTTGTATGAAACAAAGTGGCAACCAAAAATCGAGGCGCAACTTAACGATGATACGTCAAAATTTTACCGTGATTATTTGCAGTACAAAACCACAAGTTCGATAAAAGTAGTTAGCGACGAAAAGGTTGATAGCAACACCAAGGAAGTTTATCAGATATTCAAAGAATATGTAAACGACAATTTTACTACACATGAAGATTTTATTAATGATATAATTCGTTTTGTTCCATGGTATAAGTGGATTATTTCTGAGATTGTTAATGATACGATTTCTTCTGATGCCACAATAGACAAAGAAATGAAAGAATTGTTACGAAATATTTTTCATGATATTAAAGCAGAAGCTTTTAAGCCTTTTGTGTTGGGGTTGCTTGAATATAATCAGCAAGGAGTTAATGGGGTTAAATTAAGCGATGACAAATTGATTGAAATTTTGAAAGTGATTCGCACATATCTCATTCGCAGGCGTATTCTTGGTTTAGCACAAGGAGAAAACAAAAGCATTATTTTATTGATAGATAAGATATGCGATTTATCTAATTCAACGGTTTCAATGATAGAATTGTTGTCAAATATGTTTTATAAAATGAGAACTCCTAATGACAATGAGGTGTCTGAACAACTGAGAACGATTAATTTCTACGAAGGTGTAAAAAAATATTCAAAATTTATTTTAGGAAAAATTGAAGAAAATAACACCAAAGTGGCTGTTGATTTTCGAAACTCAAAAATCAGTATAGAACATATTATGCCACAAACGCTTTCTAATTTTTGGAAAAATGAATTAGGCGAATATAGCGAGAATATACACAAACAATACCTTCATAATATTGGAAATTTAATTCTTACCGAGTTTAATGTGGAAATTGGGAATAAACCATTTGCCGATAAAAAAGACAAACTAAACAAATCCTCTCTTAATTTTAGGTTAGATGTTACAAGTCGTACTTCTTGGAATGAAACAGATATTAAAGATCATCAAAAAAATATGATTTCTTGGTTTTTAGACACTTTCCCCTTGTCTGATAATTATAAGACTGCTAATAATTGGAATACACGAAGCGTAGAAAAAGTTAATTTTTCACCGCTTGATGATGAAGCTGGTGAAATTGCAGAAGGGAACAGACCTTCAAAACTTATAATTAATTCAAAAGAAGTCGAAGTGAAAACTTGGCAAGATGTTTTTATTGAATTTCTTAAATGGATAAAGAAAAGTGCTGATTACGATTATGATTCTATTCTCTTAAATCAAGAGAAATTATTTGGCAATGAACAGATTATTATCAAGTGGAAAGATCTCAATTCCTTAATTGATGAACATATTGATAAAGGTAAACGCTACAAAACTTTTGAAGGTAGTGTGTGGGACAGCAAGACTACTGTTTTAGAAGACGAATTAGAGTTTATTCACATTAATGCTTCCGCAAAAACGTTTATAAGTAGAATTGCAAATATTATGGATCAGTTTGGAATATCAGATGATTGTGTAGAGATAGTTTTGAAGCAAAACAGAGCCATTGTCATGATGGACAGTTTCGAATTTGTGTCCCCTTGCGATTGTGTCACGTGTAAATAGAGCAAGACCGCGGATGTAATCGCATAAGAACAGAAAAAAATGTTCATCAAAATAAAAAAATTATCCTTATAGGAGCAGTATGAAGAGCAAGGAATCTTCTTGTTCTTGTCCGAAGGGCAACATCTTCATAACCGTATGCAAGCAAAGCGCGGCTTACGGTGAATGAAATAAAGAATCAACGTTGTCTGAAAGACAGTACTTCTGAAAAGTGTTACTTTTGTCACTTTCTAAGTTTTAAGAGCCTGTTTAAATAATGCCCCGCCGAGGTCTTGTAGTGCGTCAGCCAACGCCGTTTACTTCATGGACAGGGCACCCGCAGGGCGAAAAAGGCGTAAAACGAAAACGTGTTTGAGCTTATCCGCCGATTCGGATATAACAACATTTGGAGCGAGTTTTTTCGTTTAGCCTTTAAGCCCGTAGCGGGTCGGCCTATGAAGTGGGCGTTAAAGCGTTTTTGCTTCCTTTTGCGGCTTAGGGCAAAAGGAAGGCAAGCAATCTGTGATTGTGCGCAGGAAAAATAGCCGACCAAAAAGAACCAACGCTGTCTGAAAGACAGGACTTCTGAAAACTGTTACTTTTGTCACCTTTTAACAGTACAATTAGCTGTTAGTTTATAGCCTTTAGCCTTTACGAAACGGATAGCTTTCAGCTAAATATTTGACGGATAAGTAATTCACTGGTAATTTTCCTTTTTCAGCATCAAAGTATGCTTTCCTGCTTTCAGTTCCAGTACTTTATCTCCTTTGATATTATCGGGTAAATAAAGCGTGGCTGTACTATTTGCCGGAATGGTTATGTTGTATATTACATCCTCTTTCTTGTGTTCCCACTTAGAAATGATTTGTCCATAAGGGGATTGGAATTGCGCCTCGAACTCGTTCAATCCTTCTACGAAATTAGGTCGAAGTATAATGTGCTTGAATCCCGGTTGGGAAGCATCAGGGAAGATTCCGCCCAACCCTTTGTAAAACCAGCCGCCAATCTCACCAAACATCATGTGGTTGTCCGAAATGTCGCGTGGAGCTTGTAGATCCCAGTTCTCCAGTAGCGTTGTGGCTCCATTGACTATCCACCACCCCCATGAAGGATAGGTATCCTGCGCTGCCACTTTGTAAGCGGTTTCGGCATAACCGTTTTCGCTCAACGCGTTCAGGATAGCCTTAGCGCCCAGCACACCCACATCAAGATGAAACCCGGCTTCTTTTACCTTGTCGGCTAAATTTTGGGCGACCTTGGGTATAAGATCTTCAGGGACAACCTTCCATTGCAAAGGAACACTTAGCTCCGTTTGGCTACCATTGGCATAGATACCCGTTTCACGGTTCAGGAATTTGGTGTTGACGGCATTCTTTATTTTTTCAGCCAGAGCGGAATAATAGGTATAATCCTCTTGATTATCAAATAAGTTCGCTGCTTCCGCCAGAATTTTAGTATCGACATAAAAATAGATAGATGAGGTCAATTCCTTATTAGATTGTGATTTAACCGGAACCCAATCGCCTCGTCCCCACGATGATAAGCCATCGGGACTGTTACGATCCACATAGTTCACATATCTTTTTATATTTTCGTAGCAATCAGCCAATAACTTACTGTCGCCATAGAACAAATAGATGTTCCACGGGATAATGGCTATCGTGCTTGTCCAATCCAATCCGTTATCCGTGCCGTAACCCCATCCTCCGGTTGGAATAATATCGGGTAAGACGCCGTTTGGCTGCTGCTCGTCCCTGTGGTCGGCGAGCCACTTTTCGTAAACGGTAATCCCGTCGAAATTATACAGGGCTGTTTCTATGGCAAAATGTCCGTCGCCTGTCCATCCGTTTTTCTCGCGTTGCGGGCAATCGGTAGGGAGTCCCATCAGGTTTGAAAGATAAGCAGCGTTTGTCGCTTTCCACAATTTATTGACTAAGTCGCTTGACGTGTGAATCTTCCCTAAAGGCGGCACATCGCTATGCATAAAATAAGCGGTAATACTATTTATATCCAGGTGGACAGGTTTACTGCTTACCACTTCCACATAACGAAAGCCTTTGTAATTGAACTTAGGCATAAATTCGTCTTCACCCTTACCGCTTAAAGTGACTATATCCGTTTGGAAGGGATCGGTATTGTCCACAGGGCGATGATACACATCAATATTCGATACATCGAGGCGTCCGTTACCGTCGAGGCGTTCGGCATGCTTAAGCTTTAAGACAGCGCCTTCTTCTCCTGAAACCCGAATGCCGGTCACGCCCGACATATTCTGCCCGAAATCGAAGATGTAGATACTATCGCTTATTTTAGTGATTGTTTTCGCCGGAAAGGCTTCCACATTACGTATGGGTTGCATTTGTTGGCTGAACACATTCTGAGAAGGTACAGCCCTATATCTTGCTCCGAGCCAGCGCGAATCGTCAAAGGCAGGCGTATTCCAGCCCTTCTGTTCAAGGCGGGCGTCATAATGTTCGGCTGTGTAGATGCTGTTGAATATAATGGGACCGGATGATGTTTTCCAATCTGTGCCTGTGCCGATAGTTTCGGTCGTTCCGTCTGTGTATGTGATTCGCAGATCCATACAAAAAGCAGGACGATTGCGCCAAGGAGCGCGGTCAAAATCCCATACCGCCGTTGACTGGTGATTATACCAGCCATTGCCTAATATTACTCCGATTGCGTTATCCCCTTTTTCCACTTGGTCGGTTACATCATACGTCACATAAAGCGTTCTCCTGTCAAAGCGGGTGTACATCGGGTCGAGGCGATGATCGCCTATTTTCGCCCCATTGATATAAAGTTCGTAAAGTCCTCCCACAGCAATGTACGCGCGCGCCGATTTTACTTCTTTCTTGACAGAAAATTCTTTACGAAAATAGGGCGCGGGCTTGTATCTTATGTCTCTCCCATCGTCAATCCATGCCCCTTGCCAGTTGTTCATCCCCATCATTCCGGTTTCAAAGAAATTAACGATTGAAGAACTTTGTTTATTCTCTTTATCCCGGCTGTTTACTTTCCAGTAATAACGGGTGAACGGATTTAGCTTCTTGCCGGCATAAGCAATCAGAATACGGTCGGAATCGAATGTGCCGGCGTCCCACATATCCCCTTGTCCGTTTGCCACATTTGCGGAGTCTGTCCCTACAATTACTTGAAAGGCGGTTTGCTTAGCGCCTTGTCGGTCGTCATTCAGCATCCATGTCAATCGAGGGGAGTCTATATCGATGCCTAAAGGATTGGTAAGATGTTCACATTGCAAATGAATAGGTTGTGCCGTTAATGTAATGACAGCGAACGCGAAGCATAAAAAGGGAAAGAGTGATTTCATTGTCAAGTTAAATTAGGGTTATAGATACAAAGGTTTGTTATAAAACGAGTATATCAAAATCAGACAAGTTTTCAAAGATAAAATAAAATCTTTACAACTGTATTGATTTACCGAACATTACGAACAATATTTTCGGATAAACGAAGGAAACAAGAAACATGCTATAAAGATTATTAGCCGCTTATTGCTCATTTTCACATAAAAAACGCTAACTTTGTTAGGATACCGACAATACTAACTTAGCAGCTTTTTACATGAACATAAAATTACTAAGCACACTTATTGGCATTATTCTTTTATATAGCTGTTCAAGCCAAACGACAACCGTAATTGTTTTGTGTGAGCAAGACCTCAAAGGAAATTATGTCCTGAAGTGGGAATTGTATCCGGATGTTGGTAATACTCCTGTTGAAATATTCGTATCGGACAATGATAGCGTATTTCCTGCCGATCCTCAAATCATAGCTAATTCAAATGATTATATGGCTATGCTAAACAATAAAACGGATGCAGTAGAAAAGCGTAAATATTTTCGTATAAAGGTGTCAGGCATCCTTTCGGATGTTGTAAGCAACCGTTTTTTCGAGATGGATAGCATCCAGAACTTCAGGGATATTGGCGGCTATACCACAAGCGACGACAAACGGTTACGTTGGGGTAAGATATTCCGTTCAGGAAGTTTCGCCCTGATGACTTCCCGCGACAGTTTAGTATTAAATAATTTAGGAATAAAAACGATTATAGACCTGCGATCGGAAGATGTGCAAAAAAGAAACCCCGATCGTTATATTCCGGTAAATAACATACGGATACCGATAGCATATAGCGGGTATAACGTAATCACACAAAAGGTAATGGCTGGTCGGTTTTTACGTGGCGACGCGATTATATACACCCAGGACACATACAGGGAGATGGTAAATAATTTCGCCGACCGGTACGCGGCTTTCTTTGATTATTTGTGTGACGAAAATAATTACCCTGTCATTTTTCATTGTTATTTAGGTAAAGACCAATCCGGGCTGGCTACATTTTTCCTTTTGAGGGCATTGGGCGTCCCTATGGATGTGATAGAAGATGATTATATGGCTTCCGATGAGGCTATAGACAGGTCGAAGTTGATAAGGAACGCGGATAGTCTTCCGGAATCGATACAAGAGGCTTTCACGATGTTGTCACGATCCGATCTCGCCTATTTAAAATATGGCATATCATGTATAAAGGAAAAGAGCGGTTCGCTGGACGATTATATGTTGCATGAGTTGAAGCTGACTCCCGAAAAGGAAAGGAAGTTGAGAAAGATATTATTGTATTGATGGCTGACGCTTTGTGTCGGAATAACGCCTCACGTTGTCCGCCAACTTAAATCAATTTTTATGAAAAAAGCACTTCAAATACTCGTTGTAACAGGGCTATCTCTATTTTTTGCCTGTAAAGGAAGCGACATTGGGAATACTTCTTTAGCCGAAATGCGAAATATGTTTCGGAAAACGCCAAAAGAAACCCAAATTGGAGTTTACTGGTACTGGATCTCAGATAATATTTCTGAAGAAGGAGTTATCAAAGATCTGGAGGCGATGAAAAAAGCCGGTATAAACCGCGCCTTTATTGGAAATATAGGATTGGGTGATCCTTACGGGAAGCACAAAATACTTTCGGACGGTTGGTGGAAAATAACACATACAGC
>JAISKQ010000223.1 GCA_031260865.1 Prevotella sp. | reverse complement strand
GACATGGCATCGTATGTACAAATAGAATAAATAGCGTCCGCCATACCTTCCACATCCCAATAATCGATTTTGACCGCCTTATCCAATATTTCGGCGCAACCGGACTGTTTGGATATAATAGTAGGAATGCTGCATTGCATTGCTTCGAGCGGAGATATACCGAACGGTTCGGATACCGAAGGCATGACATATACGTCGCTGCGTTTCAGCATCTCATATACTTGCTTCCCTTTAAGAAATCCTGTAAAATGAAACTTATCCGATATTCCTTTTTCGGCGACAAGATAGATCATACGTTCCATCATATCGCCGCTACCCGCCATCACAAAACGTATATGCTTCGCTTTTTCCAACACACGGGCGGCTGCCTCCACAAAATATTCAGGTCCTTTCTGCATTGTGATACGTCCAAGGAATGTCACCACTTTGTCTTTTCCTTTTTCAGGTTCAATAGCAACAATGTCCGCGCTCAAGGGTTCCACCGCGTTATGCACGGTCGTCACCTTTGCCGGATCCTGATGATATTTCTCTATCACGGTATTACGGGTGAGGTCGCTGACACATATAATATGGTCGGCAAAATCCATCCCGTTCTTCTCCATCTGATAAACCTGCGGATTCACATTTCCTCTGCTGCGGTCAAAATCCGTGGCATGGACATGAATGACCAATGGTTTCTTCAGAATATTCTTGGCATGTATCCCCGCGGGATAAGTAAGCCAGTCATGGGAGTGGATTATATCAAATTGATGAGTACGCGCTATCACGCCCGCCACAATAGAATAGTTATTTATTTCTTCAAGCAGGTTGTCGGGATAGCGACCCGAAAACTCGATACATCCTAAATCGTTTGTATGCAAATAATTAAAATTCGCATAGATATGATCTCTCAGGTTATAATATTCCTGCGGATCCATATATTTGGACAATCGTTCGCTGACATAGTCCCAATATACTTCACGCCATGCAACCGGAGTATTGCACGCTCCTATTATTTTCAGAAAACTTTGGTCTTCATCGCCCCGCGGTTTGGGAATCACGAATGTAATATCCATATCAGGCTGCATCGCCATACCTTTAGTAAGCCCGTAGCTCGCGGTTCCAAGCCCACCTAATATGTGGGGAGGAAACTCCCATCCAAACATTAATGCGTTCATATATTCTTGTTTCAAGTTGTCAGTTATTTCTAAATGTATCTATATAGAAATAGCGATGACTCTATTACTTAATATTCGTTTTCAATTGACTTTTGTGTATTTAATGCGTTTATCATACCCGCCACATTTATGGCATAAGATATAGGTCCATGTCCGAAATATGGGATACTGCCGTCATATACGCCCGACAAAGAGCCGACCCCGTCATTCGACATTTCTTCCTCTACTCCTATTAGCAACCTGCTCAGGAATGAATAGCCGCTACGTTGGAAAATCTTCAGGTATGCTTCCTGATACGAACCTAACAGCCAAGGCCATGCTGATCCGTTGTACGCGCTATATAACCTGCCAACCAGAGCGTCTTCACACCGAGGTCTGAACCCGATGCTCTTAGGACTCAACGAACGTATCCCCTTTGGTGTCAGCAACTCTTTTGTAATAATATCAAGGATAAATTTACTCTGCCGCTTATCCAATATAGGATAATCGAGCGCGATAGCCAACAGCATATTCGGCCTTACGCTCCAGTCCACATAGTTACCTACAACATAATCGTACAAATAACCGCTATCGTTAAGGAAAACATTGAGAAAAGAATTTTTTGTTATTTCAGCCAATAACCCCATCTCTTCTTCCAGTTCTTCATCTTCTTTATTATGTGCTATTTCTTCTTTAAATTTCAACGCGTTATACCAAAAAGCATTAATTTCCACCAAACATCCTGTACGGGCTATTATTTGATTATAACCGTCGGCAATCTTGTTATGCATCCAACTGGGATGCCCTGTCCTGTAGTCCACACTCAACAAACCATTTGGCAGTAGTTTAAGACCCGGATGTTTGTCTTCTTGTATAAAAGTAACTATTCTATTGACCAATTCGGCGTATTTTAAATAAAAACGCTCGGAATACTGATTCGCGAATTTCTTTAAAGCGCGTATCAGCCAAAGGAGGACATCCCCGTCGCCTATATCTTTCAGGAATCCTGTTATCGGTTTTCCTTGCATAAACTGTTCTATCGCAGGGATCGCTGTGTCCACAATTTCCTCAAAAGCCTCCGTTCTTCCAATACCCAAAGTAGCGCCATCCAAGGCTATAAATTGGTCTCTGGCTCTTACTTCTCCCCATGGATAGCTATATAATAAATAAAGTTCGTCTTTGGACGGACGGAAATAAAACTGATGGGCTGAATTTTTTAAACAATTGTAAAAAGAAGAACGTGGCGTCCGCTTTTTAATACCTTCTTCAAACAACGTTAACAAATCGCTCGTATTCTTGGAAACATCGCTCGCTGAAAAAATGACAGACTCGCCTTTCTTGATAGGCAATTCAAAATATCCCGGCACAAAGAGATCTTCTTTGTAAGGCAATCCCTGTTCCATATCCCGCTGATATTCTATCCCTTTATACCAATTAGGATTAGATACAAAATCGACAGGTTTGCTAAACTGCATGAACAATTCGGGATAACCGCTGTACATACACATGCTAATACCATTCTCCACTTTCTTATAACCACATTCCGCGATGGTATTTTCTTCGGTCAATTCGTTAATGTTTCGAAACGCCAAAAACGGCTTAAACCGCATCGTCGTAGGCGAATGTGCATCCAGAAGGGTGTATCGTATATATATGGTATTCGTTTTAAGGGAGAACATTTTTTCTTTTGACAAAATGACGCCTCCTACTCTGTATATAGTACGCGGCAACGAATCGCAATCAAATTCTCTGATATATTTATGCCCCATAGGGCTATAGTTATTACCATCATACTTATGTATGCCTAAATTAAAATCAGCGCCATGCTGTATCACTGTTTCGTCAAATGACGACAAAAGCACATGGTTCGAGTTACCCAGTTTAGGTATAGGCATAACCAGCAAGCCATGTTGTTTACGAGTATTACACTCAACCAATGTAGTGCAATGATAAGCTCCCCTCCGATTCGTTCTTAGAATCTCCCTGTTCAGCGAATACTCAAGGTTGACCATCCGAGACCTGTCGAATTTTAAATACGCGTTCGTCTTTTTATAATTGTAATCCATAATTAACAGATATACTTATTAATATATTGATATATAACGAAAATAAGCCAATGGATATTTCGATTGTTCTATTTTCGTTCTTAAAGGTAGTAAAAAGGTTAATTAAATAGCCTTTTTAAAAGATGTTTGTTAACATAAACAATTTTAAGAACAATTTGTACACAATCTTTTTTTATCATAATTTTATATAATAATGAAGATTCGGAATGAAACATAAATATTTATACAACAATTTATTAATAGCAATAAAAGTAAAACGTCATGTAAACTAATTCTCGAAATGTATCTCTGTTGATAAGTATTTTATATCTTTACAGTCCAAAAAAATTATAAGTAATAATAGGTTTGTGACCTTAAAAAATAATTTATATGCTTTCATTTATTACATGGAACGTTGACCCCGAAGCTTTTTCTTTCTTTGGTCGTGATATACGCTGGTATGGCATCTTATGGGCTGCAGGGGTTTTTTGCACAACGATGGTTGTACAAAGAATGTACAAACTAGAGAAACTCCCCGAAAAATGGTTTGACTCCCTTTTTATATATGTGCTTACGGGACTTATTATCGGAGCGCGTCTCGGTCATTGCTTGTTCTATGACCCCGTCGCGTACTTATCAAAGCCTGTCGATTTGCTGAAAATATGGGAAGGCGGTTTGGCAAGTCACGGAGGAGCTATCGGCATGACGATTGGCGTATGTCTCTATTCTCTGAAAGTCACGAACAAGAAAATAAATTGGAAACACCTCGGTATTTCTTCCTTAACCGGTCTCGTTTTGGGAGCTGCCTGTTATTATATATATAGGCTTGTTACCGGAGCGGAATCCTCATTGGATCTGTTATTATATCAATTTCTGTTTATGGGCTTTTTCATCGGCGTCTGTGTATCATTGGTATATACCTCACGAGAAATGTCCATAAAAACGCTGGACAGGCTGGTTGTAGGCGTAGCGATAGGCGCGATGTCTATTCGATTGGGAAACCTGATGAACTCGGAGATATACGGAGTACCCACAAAATTGCCTTGGGGATTCAACTTTGTTCGAGACCGTATGTGGTCAACGCCATTGGATATGGGCGGATCGGGTAGTTTACCCTGTCATCCCACACAAATATATGAAGCCCTGATATATCTTTTTATTTTTGGTATGGGGCTGTATTTATTTTACAAAACTTCGGCAAGACAAAAGACGGGACTTATTCTCGGCTTGTCATTAATCGGAATATTTTTCTCCAGATTTCTTGTCGAATTTCTTAAAAATGTACAAGAACCTTTTGAAGTGCAAATGAAAGCGACCTTGTGCGTCAATATGGGGCAATTATTGAGTTTGCCTTTTGTTATATGGGGTATCTGGCTTGTTTGGAGCGCTCTGAAGAAGAAAGAAACAATTGAAAAGAAAAATAAGTGATAAATGTAAACTATTTATAAATAATTCACAAACAACATGTTAAAACCAATTGCGATAAAAGGAGATCTCTATTATATTGGCGTGAATGACCGCACCAAACATCTCTTCGAAAACTTATGGCCTTTGCCTAAAGGCGTGTCATACAATTCATATATAATTGTTGATGAGAAAACAGCGCTATTCGATACCGTGGATGTGTGCTATTCGGATATATTCTTTCATAAATTAGAGTTGGCTCTGAACGGAAAACCTTTAGACTATGTTGTCATCAACCACATGGAACCGGATCATTCCGGCTCATTGGGACTATTAAGAAACAGGTATCCGAACGTGCAGATTGTGGGTAACAAACGTACGGCTGATATGATACAAGGGTTCTTTGGTATTACCGAAGGTGTGAAAATAATAGGAGATAATGATACCCTGTCGTTAGGAAAGCATAACCTGACATTCTATCTGACGCCGATGGTTCACTGGCCTGAAACAATGATGACATACGACTCATATTATAAAATCATTTTTTCCGGCGATGCTTTTGGCACATTCGGTACACTTGACGGCGGAATAACAGACACGCAATTACATCCGGAGCGCTATTATGATGAAATGATTCGTTATTATTCGAATGTAGTAGGTAAATTCGGTTCACCTGTGCAAAAGGCTCTTGAAAAACTGAAAGCCCTTGAGATAAAATACATTTGCTCTACACATGGTCCTGTATGGACTTTGGATGAACAGATAAAGAACGTAACAGGAATATATGACAAGCTCAGCCGTTACGAAGGCGACGAAGGGGTTGTGATAGCGTATGGCAGTATGTATGGCAATACCGAACAAATGGCTGAAACCATCGCTTACGAATTGGCGCGACAGGGTATAAAAGAAGTAATCCTGCACAATGTGTCCAAACGTTCGCATTCCTACATTATACGCGATATATTCAAATATAAAGGGTTGATAGTCGGCTCACCGACTTATAACAATAAATTATTTCCTGAAGTAGAATATCTGTTATCGAAAATCGAAGGGCGTGATATGAAATACCGTTATTTCGGATATTTTGGTTCATTCACGTGGGCGGGCGCGGCAGTAAAACGACTGGCTCAGTTTGCTCAAGACACAAAATTCGAGGTAGTAGGTTCTCCGGTGGAAATGAAACAAGCTATGCGAAATGAGACTTACGAGGCATGTATATCATTAGGTAAATCGATGGCAGACAAGCTAAAACAAGATAGATAAGACAAACCGTTATTTTTCTATAAATCGCAGGCTTTCCACTTTTAGAAGCCTGCTTTTTAGTTTATCGAACAGCGATTTTCTTATTTCCAACGCCATGACGCAATCCATATCGTAGCTTTGGTTCAGGATAGTAGCGTCCGTATCTTTTACTATTTTCATAACATCATTCATAAAAGGATATTCAAAACTGAAGGATACCTGGCAATCCACTGTTTTTTCAATGATTTCATTTTCCGATATAGCTTCCGCGGCCGCTTCGCGATAGGCGGCAATAAGTCCGCTTGTTCCCAATTTAATGCCGCCAAAGTAACGGACCACGACAATCAGTATATTTGTAAGGTCATTGGAGTTTATCTGTCCTAAGATGGGTTTACCTGCTGTGCCGGATGGTTCGCCGTCATCATTCGTCCTAAATTCTTTACGTTCGGCTCCCAGCATATACGTCCAGCAGACATGGCGCGCGTCATAATACTCTTTACGGAGTTTTTCTATTTCCGTTTTCGCTTCTTCCACCGATTGCACGGGTATAGCATAAGCGATAAACTTACTCCGTTTTTCAGTATAAATAATTTTGGAGACAGATGTAATTGTTTTAAACGTATCTTCCATCGTGCAAAGATAGAAATTATTATTTTCCTCTATACTCTTTAGGCGATATGCCCGTGTTTCGCTTAAAATATTTCCCGAAAAATGATTGTGATGGAAAATTCAACGCGTCACTGATTTGCTGAATCGTCATGTTTGTGGATTTGAGAAGGGCTTTGGTTTCTAATATCACATAGTCGTCAATCCAATCGGACACGGATTTACCGGTGGTTGCCTTGACTGTCTCCGACAAGTACTTCGGCGTAAGGCAAAGTTTGCCGGCATAAAATGACGTTTTGCGTTGCGTTCGATAATTTTCTCTTATAAGAGTTGTGAATTTTTCCACCAGCAACACCCGACGGCTTGGTTTTGCCGATTCAATAATGTTTTCAAAACTGGGGTGAGTCATATAATAAGACAGCATCGTCAAATGTTTTATCATTTCCAAACGATAAGGATTTTCGGTCATCGCCATGACCTTTTTGAGGGTAAAAAGAAATTTGCGGATAAATATCATACCCTTATTGTCGAGTTGAACGTAAGGTTTTTCTCGAATGGCGGCGGCGATAGGCAATCGCTCGTCAAGGTGAGGTTGAATTTCGATGGAAAAGTCATTGGAAAAAATAAGGCAACACCCTGCGAAATCCTCACTGACATGTTCATAACTCAGGATTTGGTTTGGTTGAGCAATGATTATGGAAGGGGCGAACAAATTGCAAGGCTGCATATCTATTGTGCCGCAAACTGTTCCTTTTGTGCAAAACATAACCACCAGCATATCCAGTTTGAATGGATAGTTGAATAACGGCAACATTGAAAAATTGTCGAGCAGGATAAAGTCATTACCAATGCTTTCGCCTCCCGCCTTGTTTTTTAAGTCTTTTTGCCACGTCAGCGGCGTTACTATCCTTTCCATAAAGTTTCTTTTTGAAGTATAAAGATACAAAAAACAAAATCAGCACTTTAGTCATATCAATAATTCTTTTTACACATATTAAAATTATTTTTCCTCCTTTTCGTCCAACTATTCAGCACTATTGACCTTGTGATATTGAAAAAACGCCTCTTTTTTTGTATCTATATTTTTAATGAAAAACCAAATGAGTAACCGCGTCGCATGTATCCTATTATTTTTTACGCTTGGAAGTAATATTATTACTTGCTATAGCCAGACGGACTCGACCAAGACCGTTAATCATAAGAACTTTATAAATAGTATATTAGAATACTTTGAGAAATCAAATGAAGTGAATAACGACAAACGCTTGGATATCTCGTTTATCGGAGGACCGCATTATTCCAAAGATACTAAATTAGGTTTAGGTATGGTAGCTTCGGGACTATACAGAATAGACAGAACCGATCTGAGTATTTCGCCTTCAAATGTTTCCATTTTCGGAGACTTTACCACTTCAGGGGCTTATTCGTTGGGTATAGGAGGCAATACGATATTCCCTAAGGATAAGTACAGATTAGATATAAATATGTTCTTTTCGTCAATGCCCGGCAGATATTGGGGCATCGGATACGATAACGGAAAGAATGAAGATAACTACTCTAAATATACAAAAAAAGAGATACAAATAAAAGTCGACTTCCTTAAGAAACTGGCAAACTATACTTATATCGGTATCACAGGTATGGGACAGCATATACGAGGTGATAAATTCAGGGATATAGATTTTCTCGCCGGAGCGGATAGAAATAACACGGCTATAGGTGGTGGCATTATTGTTTCTTATGATTCAAGGGATTTTATTCCAAACCCATATCATGGACTTTATTTAAAATTAGAACAAAACTTTTATCCTACATTTTTAGGCGCTTCCAGCAACTTCAACAGGACGGAATTTATAGCCAGATATTATACTCCGGTATGGAAAGGAGGCATATTAGCCTTTGATTTTCAGGGAACCTTCAATAACGGAAATATACCATGGAGTATGGTATCCTTATTAGGTGGCTCCTACCAGATGAGAGGTTATTATAAAGGACAGTACAGGGATAAGAAGTTGCTGCAGACACAAGTGGAGCTTCGGCAAAAAGTATATAGGAGGAGTGGTATCACCCTATGGATCGGAGCCGGAAATGTATTCCCTGATTTTGATGAATTTAAATGGGAACATACACTGCCTACATTTGGAGCAGGCTATCGATGGGAATTTAAGAATAGAGTAAATATACGTCTCGACTATGGAGTCGGTAAGGGACAAACGGCATTCTATTTTAATATAAACGAAGCATTCTGAGATGATTATAGATATATTGAAAAAACAGATAAAGTCCTTTTCGGCTTCCTCCTCGAAGTTTATTTGGTTTTATATCTTATTAAATATGATACCCGGTATTTTTTTAATATTTACGGAACCACTCAATATATATGGAAAAATCGTTCTCATATTTTTTCCGTTGGGATTATATACCCTGCTTTTCTCTTTAGCGAAAAATACGGGACTTATACAACTTATATTATTTCCTCTTCTTATCATACATGCTTTCCAGTTGGTAGTATTCTATCTCTTTGGTGAAGATGTTATCGCGGTGGATATGTTTCTGAATGTGGTGACAACCAATACTTCCGAAGTTAGTGAGCTGCTCAATAGCCTGTGGTCATCCATCGTGTTAGTTTGTATATTATATATACCGACAATGGTTATTGCTATTTATCAGATGAAGCGCAAAATATACCTTGAAAATGCTTTAAGGGAAAAGCTTGTTATAATGGGAGGAATATTAATAATTACCTCTTATATATTATCGTTTTTATCCAAAGATAATAACACAGGCAGATATACTTTCCATGAAAATGTATATCCCGTGAATGTTTTTTATAATCTGAATTTTGCAATTGATAAATGGCAAAAAAGCAGGATTTATCCGGCAACATCAAAAGACTTTACATTTGAGGCGAAAAAAGACACTATCGCTAAACAGAGAGAGATATACACATTGGTTATTGGGGAATCGAGTCGGGCCGAAAACTGGAGTCTGTATGGTTATGAACGTAAAACAACTCCCTTGCTTGAACAAAAAAAAGGATTGGTATTCTTTAATGACGCCATCACGCAATCGAATACTACACACAAAAGTGTATCTATAATGATGTCGGCGGCTTCGGCTGAGAATTATAACATAATATATGGGCAAAAAAGTGTTATTGAGGCATTTAAAGAAATCGGTTTCACCACTGTGTTTTTATCAAATCAGGGAGCGAATAAGACATTTACTCAATATTTCGCGGAAGATGCTCATTATTATCGAAATATACGATCACGACGAAATGACGGAAAGATTATAGATAATTATGATGATGTCCTGCTTCCGATTTTTAAACACTGCATAGATTCTATTCCCGGAAATTTATTTATTATATTACATACGTATGGTTCTCATTTCAATTATAAAGATCGTTATCCGAAAGAGTTTTCGAAATTTAAGCCTGATAATGTAACGGAAATTACCAGAAAGATGAAAGAGAAGTTAGTCAATGCTTATGACAATAGCATCTTATACACTGATGATTTTCTTTCCCGCATTACAGATATCTTAGAAAATTCTGGTTCATGTTCTTCCTTGCTTTTTGCGTCAGATCACGGAGAAGATATATTGGATGATGGCAGGATGAAATTTTTGCACGCGTCGCCAAATCCTACTTTCTATCAGTTAAGAATCCCCATGCTAATTTGGTTCTCGTCAAACTATCAAATGAATTTTCAACAGAAATATGAAGCCGCGAAATCCAATCAATTGAAACCGGTATCCACAAATGCTATATTTCATACATTGTTGGATATTGCTTCCATTAAAACTAATTATTTAGAATCAGGATTATCTTTAGTAAACCCTGCGTTTAAAATAGAAAAAAGGATGTATTTGGGCGATCATGATGACCCTGTGTTCTTTTATGATACCAATTTGAAGAAGGAAGACAAATTGATGATCGAAAAACGAAAAATATACCACTAATTAATATAGATAGTTTGTTATGATAAAGTTTGAAAAGAAACAATTATTATTGATGTTGATGTTTCTATCATCATTATACGTGTATTCGCAAAAAGAAACCGTGACACCTATTCAGTTCGGAGATATGAATCAATGGATGGTTCGCAAAATAACAGAATCGGCAATAATTGGAGGCAACACAAAATATCTATATGCGATAGCATCCGGAGATACGCTGATAGATAAACCCTACAAAAACACAAAATCGCCATGGGCGGTATCTTCGGTATTGGCAAAAGTGAAAGGTATAACAAAAACCAGTGTCACCGTTTTTCCTGAAAAAAGAGATAACGGCTATTGCGCGCGTTTAGAAACACGTATAGAAGAATGTAAAGTGTTAGGTCTTTTTAGCATTAAAGTATTGGCAAGTGGCGCGATCTTTCTTGGTGAAATGATTGAGCCTGTTACCGGGACAAGCGATCCTCAGAGCAAATTAGTTACAGGCGTTCCATTTACACAACGTCCCAATGCTTTAGAATATGACTATAAGGTCGTAACCGGAGGTTTAAAGATAAAAGCTACCGGATTTAGCCGACAATCGCTACTACAAGAGAAAGACAGGGCGGAAACTCAGTTATTATTGCAACATAGATGGGAAGATACGAATGGAAATGTATTCGCTACTCGTGTTGCCACCGCTTATGAACTATTTGAAAAAACAGTCGAAAGCTGGCAGAACGGACACCGTTTACCTATACATTACGGTGATATATCCAAACAAAACTATTATCGTTCCTATATGGAACTTAAAAATGGAGACAATGCCTACTATACCCGAAATAGCAAAGGGAAAATGGTGCCTATACAGGAAATAGGCTGGGCTAATGAAAACGAAGAGGTCACGCACATTGTTCTACAATTCGCATCCAGCAATGGAGGCGCTTATATAGGAAATACGGATAGCCGCCTTTGGATAGATAACGTAAAACTGGTATATAATAGATAATTAATAAGAAACTGTTTATTTCCGGGGGCAAGGGTAAAAGTTGAGGAATTTAGCATTTTTATAATAATGGGTTGTTTCTGTTCTTTGTCCGAAAATAAAAGGCGCGAATTTTGCTGAAATCAGCACTTTAGTCAAGTCAAAAATCATTTTTATACATACTAAAATTATTTATCCGTCTTTTCGTCCAACTATTCAGCACTATTGACCTTGCCGTGTTAAAATTCCAACCATACTTTTATATTTTAAATTAATAGGCGATTTAATTTAACATAAAACTATGATAAACAAATTCTTCTTCTATTCGGCGATAACGCTTCTTTTCATGACCGCCTGCACGAGCAAAACAGAAGTGAAAAATCAGGAAAAAGTGATACCGGTAAAGGTAATGACCATAGAGACGCGGCATGCTT
>JAISKQ010000200.1 GCA_031260865.1 Prevotella sp. | reverse complement strand
CGGAAGACGAACGTCTTTTATAATTGAAATAATTCATAATGAACTTAAATTATTTTTTAATTGGATTTGAAATTTCAGTTTGTGATTATCCGCAATGTTTCCGAATGTCCTTGCGGGACTTGAACGTATTATTACAAATATTCATTTCATAACTTATAACAAAGTTACGACTTTTTGGTTCTATAATGTTTAATGTGGATTTTATTTTAATGCGCTGTTCCTTTTATTTGCAGCAAATATTTGGCTGAATGAATTTTAAATAGTTATTTTACATGACCTAATACCAACACATTATGAATAAAAGTATAAAGATTTTCTTTCTTTGCTGTTTCAGCCTTGTTTTATCCAATTTGAACGCGGAAGTAAAGCTACCGCATATCTTTTCCGACAATATGGTATTCCAACGGGATGCACCCATTAAAATATGGGGTTGGGCTGATAAAGGCGAAACCATAGAAGTCCGTTTTATCAATCAGACTAAAAAAGTAAAAGCCGATAAAAGCGGAAGCTGGACGCTGACCCTCAACCCTGTGGCTTATGGAGGTCCATACACGATGGAGATAAAGGGAAAGGCGAATAACATTAGCTTTAATAATATCCTTGTGGGCGAGGTCTGGCTTTGTTCGGGGCAATCGAATATGGAAATGCCTGTCAACGGCTGGGGAAGAGTGTATAATTACGAGCAGGAAATCAAGGACGCGAACCATCCTATGATACGATCTTTTAATGTGGTAAAAGCTATAGGTACGCAGCCCGAAAACGATTTGGACGGAACATGGCAGGTTTGCTCGCCTCAAACGGTATCCGCTTTTTCGGCGACAGCCTATTTCTTCGCACGGAAACTAAATCAGGAATTAAATATTCCTATTGGTATTATCAACTCGTCGTGGGGCGGAACAGAGATAGAACCATGGACAAGCGCAGATGTGTTCGACAAGTTGCCGGAACAATTCAAAGAAAAATATAAAGGCTTTGATTTTACGGATTTCAAGAATAACGAAGCAAATTATGCCGCAAATAAAAAGGCTTATTATGCCGCGTTACAAAACGATCCCGGAATAAATGACAAGTGGTATGGCCCATCATTCAATACGTCTTCGTGGGAAAAGATGCAAATTCCGCAATTTTGGGAAAAAGCGCTGGGCGATGTAAACGGAATCGTCTGGTTTAAGTATAATGTGTCATTGTCGAACGAAGACGCCAAAAAAGCGGCGACAATACAATTGGGACCTATCGACGATGACGATATAGTATGGATAAACGGCGTAAAGATCGGCGAAACGAAAGGACACATGGCTAATAGGCTTTACAATATTCCGGAGAATATACTGAAAAGCGGCGAGAATACAATTGTCGTAAAAATCACGGATAGCGCCGGCGATGGAGGTTTCTACGGAAAAGCGAAGGATATGTACTTAAGGACAGCCGGCAACCGATATTCGCTTGCGGGAGAATGGCTTTATAAGGCATCTGTGTCAAGTAAAGATTTTCATTATATTGACATTTCACCCAATATGTACCATTCGATACTCTATAACGCCATGATAAATCCGATAACCCAATTCACGATAAAAGGCGCTATCTGGTATCAGGGCGAAAGCAACGCGCCGCAGGCATACAATTATCGTACGCTGTTTCCTACCATGATTAATAATTGGCGGGCTAAATGGGGATACGACTTCCCGTTTTATTGGGTGCAGTTAGCCGGTTTTATGGCAAAGGACGATGTCCCTCAGAATAGCGCTTGGCCGAATCTTCGCGAAGCGCAAACAATGACCCTGTCGCTGCCTAATACGGGCGAAGCTGTCATCACGGATATAGGCGATGCAAACGACATTCATCCGCGCAACAAACAGGATGTAGGGCTTCGTTTGGCTCTTATCGCCCTCCATAAAGATTACGGTAAGAATGACATCGTCTATTCGGGTCCTACCTTTAAATCGATGAACATCACCGGCAACAAGGCAGTCATCGAATACAACAATGTGGATAAAGGTTTATCGGTAAACAATAAGTATGGCTATATAGAAGGTTTCGCCATCGCGGGAGCGGATAAGAAATTTGAATGGGCAAAAGCATACCTCGACGGCGATAAGGTTGTCGTTTACTCGGAGAAGGTTGCGAATCCGGTGGCTGTACGCTATTCGTGGTCGAATAATCCCGACGTGAACCTGTTCAATAAAGAGGGATTACCGGCAGCTCCTTTCAGGACGGATATAGAGCGTTGAAAGGAGTTATGGGTTTTGAGTTGAAAGTTAAAAGTAATAGGTAATAAGTTACGGGTTACTGAGTTAATATACCGATTTTCTAATAAGCTAATTAACGCGAAGTGAGAAATATTTTTCATTTTTTATTTAAAATATTGGCATATCAGCTCATTATTTTGTCATCTTTTTTTTATAAAATTATCTAATATATATGGGTTGGAAGTTTTAAGTAATAAGTTTTGAGTGTACAAGAGTACTAGCTTGCTAGTAAACGAAAAGAAAAATTACAAGTTACGAAAAAGAATGAAGAATGAGGAAACAACGTTCGGCGTAGCCAATTAAGAATGAAGAATGGCGCAAAGCGATGCTGACTGAAAAGTGTTACTTTTGTCACCTTTTTTTAAGTTACGAGTTACAAGGCAATGAGAGAATGGACGGAAAAAGAGACAGAGGAAGCAGATGGAAAAACTGTTACTTTTGTCACCTTTTAGAATTCTAGTAAACTTGAACTCTAGTAAACTAAAGAGCTACTTACTACTAAAAACTGTTACTTTTGTCACTTTTTAAGAGTAATTTGCTATTCCTCCACAATTTTTAGGTTAAACCCTAAAAGCTAATTGCTAATGGCTCATAACTCGTAACTTGTAATTAAATAATTAAAATTATT
>JAISKQ010000197.1 GCA_031260865.1 Prevotella sp. | reverse complement strand
TTTTGGGAACTTATAGAAGACAAAAAGATGTTAAAGATTCTTAAAACTGCGGAAGACAGCAAAAACTGGCTCGACAGCATGACAGCGATTGTAGAAAAAAACGGACAAGGCACAAATATGGATAATTATACTGCCATCGTGACATTTCTAGATGGAGCACCGGAACCTCGTCAAACAGAAAATAGCGTGCAAGCCAAAAGTCAAAAGTACAGAATTTCAGAAAAGCAAGTTTTAGGAGATAGAGCAGATCAACAGGATGCGTTGTATTCTTTTTATGATGATAAGAAAGAAGAATTATTCGCTGTTATTTGTGATGGTATGGGCGGCGCATTTGGTGGTAAAGAGGCAAGTAGTATCGCTATTAATAAGTTAATAGAGTTGCATGATAGCAAAATGGAATCCGAAAGTCCTTTTGAGTTTTTTGATAGAGCACTCGATATTATAGATAACGAAGTCGCAGCATTAAAGGAAAAAGATGAGAAATACAAGAAGGCCGGAACGACCCTCGTATCTGTAATAATTGAAAATGATGAACTATATTATTTTTCCGTAGGAGATTCGCCTTTATACCTTATTAGAAACAATAAAATCAAGATGCTTACGAGGGAGCATAATGTTAAATTTGCAAAGGATGAAGGACTTGCGATATATAAAAATTTGAAAAACTATAGCGATGATACGCTGATTTCATTTATCGGTAAAGGTGGCATAGATATTTATGATTTGAATAAAGGTGGGGTAATCCTTGAAAGGGATGACATCCTTTTGTTGACGAGTGATGGACTTACAAAGATATTAAGCGATGAAGAATTGAAAGGAATTATTTTGGAAGAAGAATTTGATAACGCTTTACAAAAATTATTTTCGGAAACGGAAAGACGAGCAAAGGGTAAAAGAGACAATACAACGGCAATTTTAATAAAGGTAGGGAGTAAGTCAGATGAAAAATAAGGTTAAATGCCCTAACGGTCATTATTACAACGCGGATGTCTTTGGCGAATGTCCAATGTGTGGCGCAGTCGGTACAAAAGAACCTAACAGCGACCAAGGTAGCGAGGGCATTTATGGAGATAAAAAAACCTACTCCAAGATAGGAAATTTTTTTGAGACGGCGAAAAACAGAATAGAAAAAAGCGCTGCAAAAGCACCAACAGAATCCGGCCATTCCGGCACGAGTGCGGTGAGAGCAGAGAGCTATGAAGATGAAAAAACAGAAGCGATATTTAATGATGTCGTGCAAGAAGTGAGAGCGGAAACTAGCGCGGCGAATTATGAGGATGAAAAAACAGAAGCAATTTATAATGAGATAGAAGATGCGAAAACAGAAGCATTTTATGATGATATCAAAGATGCTAAGACAGAAGCGATATTTGAAGTTGACTATCAAGAAAAACAAGAAATCGCGTCACCCCCACCAAAGGTTGAAGTGAAGGCTGTTAGCCAAAAAAATGATAACGATGAATCAAAGACTTATGCGGTGTGGGAAGACGAAGAAGCAATTGGAATGTCACCTGTTTGCGGCTGGCTGGTATGTATAAATGGGGTGCATAAGGGAAAGAGTTTTGAAGTTAAGTCTGGAAATAATAATATCGGCAGAGGGTCAGATATGGATATTTCTCTTGCCGGTGAGCCGACAGTTTCGAGAAAAAGGCACAGTGTCATCACATATGATAGTGAAGGAAGAACTTTTTATCTGCAACAAGGTGAGAGTTCAGGGACAACTTATCTAAATAATAAAATAGTGCTTACTCCTGCCGAACTTACAACGAAAGACAAAATAAAAATTGGTAAGGCAGAGTTTATATTTGTTGAATTTTGTGATGATGATTTTAATTGGGAAGAAAATTTATGAAAAGATGCTTAAATTGCTTTAAAACATATGATGAAAAATTGGGCATGTGTCCTTTTTGTGGATACGAAGATGGAGATGAGGCCGCGGAGCCGTATTTTCTAAAGCCCGGAACTGTTTTGGCAAACAAATTTATCATAGGGGAAACGATAGGCTTTGGTGGCTTTGGGATTACTTACAAAGCATTTGATAAAAGTCTCAATTCTATAGTTGCAATAAAAGAATATTTTTATTCAGGAGTTGTAATTAGAAAATCAGATGGAGTATCAGTTCAGGTTTATTCAAGGGAAAAAGAAAAAGAAAATGGTCATTTCCTTACAAGATTTTTGGATGAGGCAAGATCAACCGCCAGATTTATTTCAAATAAAAATATTGTAAATGTCTATGATTTCTTTGAGGAAAATAATACTGCATATATGGTTATGGAGCTTCTTACCGGGACGACATTAAGCGATATATTAAAAAAAGAGATATTTTTCTATGAGAGTGCCGTGGAAATAATGAAATCTTTAACCAATGCGCTTTCAGAAATTCATAAAGCGGGGATTATTCATAGAGATATCTCACCGGATAATATATTTATCAAAGATGATGGAACGGTAAAACTTATTGACTTTGGTGCTGCAAGGTTTTCAAAAAACGAGACAGAAATCGAACAAAAAATGACGATGATTATGAAGCCCGGTTTCTCACCGCCGGAGCAATACCAAACGGTAAGCAAGCAGGGCGTCTGGACTGATATGTATGCACTGGCAGCTACGCTTTACTATATGGTAACGGGAATAAAACCTGAGGAGTCAACGAACAGGAAGACGGAAGATAATTTACTTCCACCAAATGAAATAGTGGAGGGTCTTCCCGATTATATAAATGCTTCAATATTGCGCGGTATGGCGGTAGATATACATCTTCGATTCAAAACCGATGAGGAATTTTTAAGTGCTTTGACTGAAAAAGTTAAAGTATTAGACGTGAAAAAAGAAAAGAAGCGGAGAAGGCGCAATAGATTATATGGACTTTCAGCTGCGGCTATGATAATTATTATTTGTTTTGGTATCGCAAGTTTTAACACTTACCAGAGTTACAAAGATAGGTTGCTTCCTGACGCTCAGATAGTTTTTTATTACCAAGCATCTGCTGATTACGATGTGACCAAGAAGAAGGAGGAAACTATCAAGTCTGTCATTAATGAATTCAATAAAGACTTTGATAATGTGACAGTTGAAGCTGTAGCGTTTGATAATCTTACAGAAATAGTAGATTTAGGTGAGGAAGCTCCAAATATTTTTGAGACTACATATGTCACGACAGATTCACAGGTACTTCTCGATAATGCAAATAGTGTGGAAAATGTTTATACTCAATTTTCAAGATTAAGTAAAAACGAAGACACATCAAAGGATGATTTGCTTGTTATTGATAATAATAAACAAATTTCCCTCGGATTCTATTTGCCTGCCAAATACACAAACATTGGAACAGAAATCACAAACACAACTGAAGATATAAATATATTTAGTGTAAAAGAAGCAAAATACTATATAGGAACAACTCTAAATTTTTATAGGTTAAAAAAAGACCTAAGTAATAATCTTATAATTGAAACATATGCAGAGGCGGACAAAAACCCCATACTCACAGATAAATATAGCATTGGGAAATGCACTGAGGACCAAAAGAAAGTGGTAGACAGATTTCTCGCATTTTGTCTTTCAGATAAAGCGCAAAGAATTTTTTATGCTTCTGATGATTTAAGTGCAGCATTTCCGATAAATAAAATTCAGTTGAAAAAGTACGAAGATATTTACAAAAATGATTATCATTCGTTTTTTGAGCAAAATAATTTACTAACTGTCGATGCGAGCGAGGAGTAGTCCGGATGAAAATATGTAGAGGATGTTTTGAAGAATATAACGAGAAATTAGATATGTGTCCTTATTGTGGATTTGATGAGGAAGACAGTCTAAAAGAATCTATTCACCTTTTGCCCGGATACGAGCTTAAAGAAAATTACGTCATTGGAAAAGTATTAGGTTTTGGCGGATTTGGAGTTACCTACCTCGCATATAATAAAAAATTAAAAACAAAAGTTGCTATAAAAGAATATCTACCATCCGAATTCTCGACAAGGGCACCGGGGTCTACAAATGTAATCGTATATAAGGGTGATAAAGAAGAACAGTTTTCGGATGGAGCAAAAAAGTTTGTTGATGAAGCAAATAGACTGGCTAAATTTAGGGATACGGAAGGCGTAGTTCAAATCTTTGAGAGTTTCGAAGAAAATGGAACAGCCTATATAGTCATGGAATATTTAATAGGCGAAACTCTTACAAAATATTTATTAAAGAGAGACAAAATTCCGGCAGAAGAAGCGATTGCTTTAATCATGCCAATCATAAAATCGCTAAAGGAAATTCACAAAGAAAATATCATTCACAGAGATATTGCTCCTGATAACATAATTTTAACCGAAGACGGAAAGGTGAAATTGATTGACTTCGGCGCGGCAAGATTCTCTACAGCTTCGCACTCAAGGTCTTTAACAGTACTCGTTAAAGCGGGGTATTCTCCGGAAGAACAATATAGATCAAGAGGTGACCAGGGGCCTTGGACGGATGTATATGCTTTATGCGCCGTGCTCTATAAGATGATTACAGGGGTTCGTCCTCCTGATGCTTTAGAACGGAGAGCGTTTTTTGAAGGAAAGAAAAAAGACATCTTGGAGCCAATTTCTAAGTATTCGCAGGAAATAACGGACAATGAAGAAAACGCGATACTCAACGGCATGAATGTCCAAATACAAGATAGATCCAAAGATATGGAACTATTGGAATATGAATTGACTACAGATGATGAAGTCAAAAGAAGATTTGGCACGATAAAGAAAATCGATATATTGAAGTGGCCATTGTGGGCAAAAATAGGCGCTCCTATCGTTTTGGCCGGCCTGATAACCCTAATAGTGTTATTTGCAACAGGGGTATTAGCATTCCGCAGTAATATGGACACTGTCGATAATGTCCCGGAAGGAATGGCAAAGGTTCCTTCTATCATCGGCGAAACTAATGAGGTGGCAACCGAGATGATTGAAAACGCTATTACCGACAATGACGAAAAAGGTAATGATGGAATAAATCTTGTCCCGGTTGTTAGCGGATTAAAGTTTGATGAAACTGTACCTCAGGATATGGTTGTGGATCAACTCGTAAATGCCGGAACTATGCTACCACTAAATAGTAGTGTGGAATATATCATCTCAGCCGGAACGAAAAAAGATTTCATACAGGAACTGATGAAAGAATATGACGGCCAATATAAAATTCCATATCTAATTGGAATTGATGGAGTAGAAGCACAAAAATATCTTGGTGTGGAATATCAACAGATGAATGTGCTCCCGGTTATAGAAATGAACTCGTCCAATTACGCAAAAGGTGTAGTCATGGGAGTCGAGCCACCTGTGGGTACACTTTTAGCACCGGGTAGCGATGTTACTTTAACGGTGAGTAATGGACCAGAGCCAATTGATATGCCTAATGTAAAGGGACTCAGCATCAAAAAAGCAAAGAGTATTCTCATGAAAATAGGAATACCTGTAAAGGTAACGTATAGGCAGGATTCAGGAGATAAGGATATTGTTTTGGAACAAGATCCACCAACCGGTGTTAAAAACGTCACACCGGGTGAGCCTGCAACTCTTACGGTCTCTACGAAAGAAACGACTTATTCAGTTCCTGAACTTGGCGGATTAACTGAAAAACAAGCTGAAGACAAAATCAAAGCGGCGGGCTTTAAAGTGGGCAAAAATAATGATGCCTATGCAAATAAAGTCGCAAAAGGAAAAGTAATTAGTTTTAGCCCCACTGTGGGTACGGAACTTATTAAGGGCGCAACAATTACCATAACAGTATCTAAAGGCGAACAGGTCAACATTTACTATGACGCAAACGGCGGGTCCGGAGTTGCGAAAAAGCAAGAGGGAATAGCCGAGGATGGTATGAAAATTGGCGATGCCCCATCGAAGCCACTAAAGTATAAAGTCTCCTTTAATGCAGATGGCGGAAGTGCAATCAGTGCGATAAATATCGAAGCTAAATTTATCAGTTGGGGTGAATATAAGCCCGGAGATAATTATAAAGGCAGAGAGGACCTTAAGTTGGTCGCGAAATGGGGAACTGTCAAGATGCCATCACTACCTACCCCAACGAAGAAGTATAACGACTTTAAAGGATGGTATACAGCACCTACAGGAGGCACGAAAGTTAGCGCCGGAATTACAGTAGATTCAAACAGAACCCTTTATGCGAGATGGAAAGAGCATGAACTTTCCAAATGGGTTAAAAAGGATAAAGTACCAAGCGGAGCCGGAATATTTTTCTACAGATACGATGTTGAAAAAAGCAGTCTAAATAAGCCTGCGAACTCTACTTGTATTGGAGTTGAGTGGGGAAAGACTCAGACTAAATCTGCCGATTCGAAATTAAAAACAAAGTGGACAAAATATGCAATTAACGGCAAAAAACAAAGGGTACAATGGAGCGATTATGTTAAGAGCGAGTATACATATTATCGATATATAATGCCTAACGGACAATGTTATAAGAGTTTCCAAGATGGAGCAAAACAAGAGACAAAAACGACTACAAAAAAAGCCAAAGAAGGTCAAGAGGGAGATAGTAATGTATGGTTCTTCTCCGGAGAATCGCATGAGGTTTATAAATGGACAATCAAAAAGGTCAAGAATTATGTTTTTGAAGTGCACGTTTCAGAAACAGACAAGAAGCCACCGTCAAATGCTCGTAACATCGAGGTAAGGTACAGAGAGGCGTAATCGGAGGTAATATTATGAGAAAAGTTATTTATGTTTCAATAGCGTTAGTAATAGTAGTGTTATTTGCAGGATTGAGTTCGAATCCAAATGCTAGTTCATATGGTATGGAGCAATATACAATCACATACGCTAAAGGAGCAAACCCAACATCTTCAACGATAAGTGGTGATGTACCGCAAGCTAGTATTAAGGAAGAAGATGTAGATTTACAACTATCTACATCAGCAATGGAAGCATCAGGCTACACACTTATAGGCTGGACTACAGCGAATGGGTCGAGTACAGCAGTAATGGCAGATACGGCGCCATTGGGATTAGGCTCCGGTACTCAGTATACAGCGAATGCAGCAGTCACAGTATATCCGGTATGGAAAGCGAACAGTTATACAATTACATACGCTAAAGGAGCAAATCC
>JAISKQ010000145.1 GCA_031260865.1 Prevotella sp. | reverse complement strand
GGTAACGGCGTTTTCATCAAAGAAAATGAAAACAGCGCCAAATACACCAATATTCCGGGATTGAATATTTTCAGCGACATCAAGGATGTCCCTTTCCAGTTGTATTCCGAATCCGCGGTCACAGGCAATGTAGCCGTATCGTTGGCGGTAAATAATTCGTTAATAGCCGCTTACAATGCTAAAAACGGAACCGATTACCAGCCTGTCCCCGAACCCGCTAAAATCACTTTCGCCAACAATGTGGAAACGATAGCGGATGGCGCTACCTCCTGTACAGGAACATTCTCCTACACAGGCGCCGCCAATGCTCTCAACGACTCGAAAGGCTATCTTGTTCCGATAGAGATCGCCACTGTCACAGGTACGGACATCGAGAGCGAAAGCGCGAGAAAAGTATTCTACCTCATTGTTGAAGTCAGCCATATGTATAGCGTACAGGTACTTGACGACAGCGGACTGGGTGTGAAACAAACCGACAGGACGGGATACCGCGTTGCGAAATTTGTAAACGCCGCCACCGGAGCGAATGTAGCGCCCGCCAATGGAGCTACCGCTTACGACAATATGTTCAACGCGACTACCACTTCGTTCTGGATGACGCAAGTAGCCGGACTTAAGCTCAAAGTTGTAATCGACTTGGGTTCGGAAGTATCCGGTATAACCGGGTTATTGTTGGAAAGCGCTCAAGCATCCGCCTCCATGACCATTCGGGATGTGGATTTGGCGTATGCCACCCAAACGATGTACGACAAAGGACAAGAAGGTTCTTTATGGCAATTAAGGATTCCTTATCAGACTTCGGCTCCGACGTCTCCTCCACAATTCCTGTACATCAAGTTCAGTAATCCTGTTAAATCACGGTATATCATACTGGACAATATGTGTTCAAATTCACAAGTGATGGGATTGAGAGGATTCTATATCTATACCGGAAACTAAATTTCATAAAAGAAAGGATACCCTCGAAGGCAAGTATCCTTTCTTTTCCATAAAATAAATAATTATAATGAGAAAAAAAGTATTCAGTCTATTCGTAATCATAGTTTGCGCGCTTTCGCTAAACGCGCAAGGGATAGCTATCGTCAACGGGATTTGGGAAAGGTCTAAACCTGAAAGTGTAAAACTTTTTAAAATAAACAATGGCGTTTTACATGAAGTCGCTTCATCCAAAGTAGGTGAAGGCGGAAAATTTGTCCTTGCCTTTTCTGTCGAACAAGAAGGCTATTATACCATCGGATTATCGGCTACCGCTCCATCGAACAGATACAACTTCTACTTTAAACCGGGCGACCAATTGAATGTGAAGGTTACAAGAAGCAGTTATGAACTATATGGAGATAACAACTCGCCGGAAAATATAGAAATGGCAAAATGGCAGAATTTTATTCAACCGTTGGACGTAAAAGTATTCAGTTATACGAAAGAAATCAGCACGTATGTCGATTTCTTCCCTTTATTGGAAGAAAAAGAAGCGGAACTAAAAGATTTTCCACAAGCGAATACTCCTAACCTTGCGTTTAACAGCAGTTTCGCCGAGTATAAAAAAATAGACTTCCTGTTCGAAGCCTTAATGTTCGTATATTCGCTGCGCACAGTACATCCGCAAGATGAGGACTTCATCGATTTTTACAGACAGATCAATATTAAGGACTTTACAGCGAATACGGCGATACTCAATTATCCCGATGGTTTGAGTTTGTTGATGAAAGCTTGTATGACGACATTGACTCAAGATCCGGTCGCCTCTCAAGATGACAAAAAGAAGGCTTTTCAAAATCCGGCGGCTTTTATTCTGGAAAAACCGATGTTCGACAACATAATCAATCCGGATATTAAAGCGGAGATAACCATCCTGTTTGCTAAAAACAGCAAGACTTTAGCCGGGTTCAATGATTTCGCGGCCAAATACGGAGCAAATATCATCAACGATGACCAAAAGAAACGCTGGGATAATATCCGCTTGTCATTGATAAAGAACGCGGCGGGAGACGCGGCTACAGATTTTAAATTCAGCGACAGAAACGGTAAAGAGATCGCTTTGTCCGATTTTAAAGGCAAAGTGGTGTACGTCGACGTATGGGCTACTTGGTGCGGACCTTGCAAAAAAGAGTTCCCTGCCATGAAGAAATTGGAAGAAGAATACCATGCGAATAAGGATATGGTCTTTATCGGCGTATCGGTTGACGAATCCAAGTTCCGTCAAAAATGGTTAGACTTCTTGGATAAAGAAAAATTACCCGGATTTCAATTATTTGGCGGCGACGCGGCTAAAGAAGCTTTGGCTAAACCGTATAAAATAAACGGTATTCCTCGTTTTATTTTAGTGGGAAAAGACGGTAATCTAATATTCGCCGACGCGCCCCGACCGTCTTCTCCCGAAATAAGAGCGGTATTAGACGCTGCTTTGCAGAAATAAAAAGGTATCCATCTCTCACGCTCCTCTTTGCGGGGAGAGGCTATGTGGAACGCCCTATTTTTTATTGAAAGAAGGAGGATATTGCCCACTACGCGATGTCCTCCATCTTTTAAGTAAATCATAATTTATATGAAGTATCGAAAATTTCTATTATCAATAATCGTTATATTGTCAACTTATACGATTCATGCTCAGGTATCGGAAACCAATTTGAGGCTTACGTTCGACACATTGGGCATCGCCTTGAAAAATAAAGATTTTGCTCTTGCCGAGAAAGTATTAGCCCCGGATTTTTCGATAAGCGCCGCCACATTGCCCGGTGCAAGAAGCCTGCTGGATATGATACTCCAAAACCGCAAGATTGAATCCGTGGAATTGAAGACAACGGATATGCAGGAAGGCGCGGACACGACGTTGGTTAAGGTCGATTTTATTTTACAGGATGGTCGGAATCAAGAGAGTATTGTCGCGCTGGACAAGGAAAACCGTATCCTATTTATAGATTATTTCGATCGCTTGTTTGGTCAGAGCAGGTATTATAAATCCTCGTTGGTCGAAACCATTCCGTTCAAACGGGAAATGGAATCCGTTATTTTGAGTTTAAAGCTAAACGATTGCGGTCGCCCGCTCTCTTTCTTATTAGATACCGGAGCCGATGGCATGGCGATAAGAAAATCGCTTGCCGATTCGTTGGGCTTAAATATAAGCCGTACACAGAACGCCAATATCGTAGGAGGTCAGGCGCAAGTAAATATATCGTCGGGCAACATCGTCCACCTATCGGATTCGCTGACGTTGAAGAACCAAAATATAGCCATATTCGATAAAGTACGGGGAGGGCTTGACGGCATTATCGGCATGAACCTTGTAAAACAATACATTACCAAGATTGATTTTGACAAGGAACAAATCGAATTTTATAGCTTTGGCGATTATCAATACGCCGATGGCGGCAAGACAATCAAGGTAAGTATTCCGTATAATCTGATATTAGTACCCAGCGAGTTGAATATCGTGGGAAAGAAATCGATAGCGGCCAATTTTATAATGGATACGGGAGCTAATTATCACCTGATCGCTTTCAGCAAATTTGTACGGAAAAACCGGCTGTTACTGACCGGATTTAAGCCCGAATCGCAAGGTTCGACGGTGAGTTTGGGACACGCTACTCCTGTTTTTCATGGACGGGCTTACGAACTTAAAGTCGGGGATATTGTACAAAACGATATACCCGTCACACTTCAGGCAGGAGCAAGCGACTCATCGGATAGTAAAAGGAATATACCTGACGGCTCTATAGGGATACAGTTTTTCAGCAACTACAATCTGACGATTGACCTGTTGCGGAAAGAAATACATATGTCGCCCCGTAAACAGGTCAATACCATGAATTATAAATAAACAAAAAATAAAACAGATGAAAAAAGGAATATTAATCCTGCTATTTATATTGTCTTTCTATTCGGGAAAGCTATTAGCCGATGATGGTTCCGCTTCATGGAAAATTAGTATAGCGGACAAAGGCAACGGCGAAATAGAGTTGGTAGCCAATGCAAGCATCGCGGCGGGATGGCATTTATACGACACCAAGATACCCGACGGAGGACCATATCCTACCTCCATATCTATTGACGAAGTAAAAGGCGCTATTGCCGTTGGTACATTCCACGCGGTGAACTCTAAACTGCACAAAGAGTTCGATAAAATCTTTGAGATGGAGATAGGCTACTTTGAAAAAACAGCCACCTTTGTTCAAAGATTTAAAGTAACGGACAAGAGTAAATTTGTACTGAAAGGAGATATAAGGGCGCAAACTTGTAATGATAAAGAATGTACCCCTCCTATTCCTATCGACTTTAGTTTTACCTCGGGTAATCTGCCTTCAAGTGTGACTGTTGCCACGGAAGTAAAAGATGTAAAAGATGTAAAGGAAGTCAAAGAGCAACAGGCGGATGTTCTATCGACAGATACGACAGTAGTTAGAACCGACAGTATATCCCAAGCGCAGGCAGATTCTCAAAACGCGGATCTTTGGACTCCTGTCATTGACAAAATGAAACCGTATGGGACAGAAGAGGCTTCCGACAAATCCCTGCTTTGGATTTTTCTCGGAGGATTCGGCGGCGGCCTAATCGCCTTGCTGACGCCTTGTGTGTGGCCGATGATACCGATGACTGTCAGCTTCTTCCTGAAACGAAACAAAAAGAGCCGAAGCAAAGCCATTAAGGACGCGGTGACGTATGGTGTCGGAATCATCATTATATACGTTGCTTTAGGTCTGATTATCACGGCTATATTCGGAGCAAGCGCACTGAACGACTTAGCGACGAGCGCCATATTCAACATCCTGTTCTTTGCCTTGTTAGTCGTGTTCGCCGTATCGTTCTTTGGCGCGTT